>ONQK01000062.1 GCA_900319895.1 uncultured Prevotella sp.
CCACTATTAATTTCAGCCTTGGCGACGCCTTTATCCATCATTGCGCTGATGGTCATGCCAGAGAGGTCATAGCCCTCATAAGTGAAGCTCTTGATGTCTGCCGTTGCCTCCAAACTGGATTTCGGCGACAGAAAATCCGTCCCCCGGCCTTTTAGATAAACCGTTCCCGAGAGCGGAGAGGCATTTAATGAAGGCATGAAATGTCGAATCGCCACCTCTCGAGCCTCCAATTTGATGTCATACGCCATGTCATGCGTGTCCATTTGGGCTTTCCCTTCCAAAAAACCATTCCCGTCGTGCATGCGGAAGTCTGCAGCCAGCGAATGCCCTACCTTTCTTACTTTTCCGCCCAAGGCAATGTTTTTCGGGATGTTGATCTGCTTTTGCAATGATGCGTCCAAAAAAGATTTGGCAAACTGGACATCTTGTCCCTGTACCAGAAAGTCGACATCGACAATCATACGCTCAGCATCCAACGGATTAATCACAAAACCTGTTGCCTGGGCACGCAGCCGGTTGGGGATGTTTACGTTGAGTCTCTCAAAATCAACGCGATGCACATTCCCATTAATCAATCCGTTGACCACGAGTGGCTGATTGGGCCAGTTTTTATTAAAATCCTGAGGCGCGCCGCCCATCAAACGCAAAATATCTTGCTTGCCCAAAGAGGCGTTCAAGCGAACATGGCTTTTGCCAGGCGACTTGTCCGAGAGCGAACTAAGATCAACATTGAGCGCCGCTGCCAAGCTTGATTCTGAGGTATGAATCTTCAAATCCGGAACATGTATCTTCTGGTCGTCCAAAGACAACCTGCCTGAGATTTCCCGCACGGCGAGCCCGCTTTTTTCCTTGAACAGGCACCGTCTGACCATCATGTCCAGCTTGGGATCCCGATAATTTACAGAATCCACGGCAAGAGAAAGTTCCGACAGGCTCAAATGATTGTAGTCAAAGCCTGCAATATGAGGCTCAAAGACTTGGTCGTACAGCAAGGAACTACCTTTCAAATCGAACTTTTCGACCCGATAGACACTTTTGCCCAAGTCAAAATAGCCATTTTGGGCCATTGCATCGCCCAAAACTGCCTGCAGTTGCAACGAGTCTGAGAACAGATTCAAAGCGACTGCCGAATTTTTCAGGTGCAACCGCTCCAGCTGTATTCTCCACCGATTCTCCGAAGTCGTCGTGTCCTGCGGCACACTATCGTTCAAGACAACCTTTATTTTCGCATCCGTCAATTCCGCAAAGTCCAATTTCACCAGCTCTTTGGAAAGGTCTATGCCATGGCTTTGCATGCAAAAGGCACCGATTTTGCCACTGATTTGCACAACATCGATCAAATCGAGCGTGTTCAAATGTAATTGTGAAAATTTCAGCTCGTCTATTTCGACTTGTTTCCTAAATAAAGGGCACAGCCTGACGTCCACAAGAAGTTGTCCGGCAAGCGCCACCGTGTCGTTTTCCGAAGTTCCGCTGCCAGGCCTGAAAATTTTCAGGTCTTCAACGCTCAAGTCCAATGGGAACGACAGACGCACGGCACCTACGGCCACCTGCATCCCCGTTTTCTCAGAGGCAAACGCAACAACTTTCTTCACTGCCCAATCCTGCACTGGAGGGATGTAAAGAAGTATGGCCAGCATTAAAAACAATACGACAGGACATAGAACTGCAATGCCTGCCCACTTCAGAAACTTTCTCATCTAGGTTTCCAAATAATGGCTGTTTGATCAACAAACAAAATAGTTATGTGCAAAATAAAGCATTTTTTTGCACATAAAGAAATATTATGTGAATAATTTGCACTCCATTTGTCCTAAAAGAAGTACATTTTGTTCAAAAAATGCCCTCCAAAAGCCAAAAGATGCTTTAAGCCAAGGCAAAAACCTTGCTTAAAGCATCCACGATATGTTTTTGTAACCATCTATCGTTCAGCGTGTTTCTTCCATTCCTCGACAATTTTATCCACACCTATTCCCAACAGGTCCATTTGTCGGAAGAGTTCCGGCACCTGCCTGTCCAAGAAGTCGCGCTGCCGTGCCTGCACGATGCGCTGCCGTGCACCTTGGCTGACGAAATACCCCAATCCACGTTTGTTGAAGATGATACCGTCACGCGCAAGAAACTCGTAAGTCTTCACGGCTGTATTAGTGTTGACTTCAAGCAAAATGGCATAATCGCGGACACTGGGGATGCGGTCGAGCTCGGCGTAATGCCCAGAGATGATCTCATCGCACAGTCGATCTGCCATTTGCATGTAAATTGCTTTTTCATTACTGAATCCCATAACATGTTTGTTTATTTTCTCTATCCCTCGCCCGTCAATTTCAGGTTCTTTGTCCGAATATCGCCCGAGCCACGAACATTTTGGTTTAAAGTTTTCAGCGTGCCGCTCAATGCAACATCCCCGCTGCCTGCAATGGAGATGCTCGCTGTTCCGCAGTCCTCAAAATGGATGTCGATCTCTCCGCTACCCGCAATCGAGGCTTTTGTCTTCTCCACTTTCCTGGCACTAAGTCTGACATCCCCACTTCCTGCAATGGAGATGCTGGCATTCTTGGCCTGCAAGGTGTCCAATTCCACCATGCCGCTGCCCGCTACAGAAGTGTCGAAATCTGCGCACTGTACGCTCCTCAGCTTTATGTCTCCACTACCTGCCACTTGGGCTGAAAATTTTTCTGCACTCACATTGTCCTGGCATTCAAAAAGCCCGGAACCGGCGACGGCAACGCCTGCCAGCGAGGGTGCTGAGACATAGACTTTAAAATCGGAGTTATTGTCTTTCCCGAAAAAGACTTGTCTGCTAAACTGATTTTTTTCTTCAATGTGAAGCGTTTTGTTCTTCACATACACCTCCAGGTTCTCCATGTAGGTTTTATCGCATTCGACACGAACACTGAACGAATCGCTCAAGCTAAAATAAAGGTCTGCGGGACAGGCTAATTGAACTTTCTGGAAATCAACCTGTTCATAATTTTTAGTTATCATTTCTCCACTGATTGTGTCTGATTTTTTCACAATCACACAGGCACTGAGGCAAAAAGAAACGATGGCAAGTGCCGCAAATAAAACAATTTTTCTCATTTTTATATCTCCTATTTCTAAATATTTAACCATTTATTATGTATCAGTTGAAGCCTGCAAAACAACCGGTAAGACAGCCAATAGTTCAAGACTGCCAACGCCGCAAAGCCCGCCGACCACAATAGCAAAGTCGTATTGGCGCGCGAAGGATCATAGACAAACATATATTCTTCCAAAAAAATGTTTGCCAAATAGGTTGTAAGCATGAAAATTGCCACTGACAAGAGCGTCAAGAAGATGATGGTCTGGAAAACTTGGTGTTTTCGGAACAGCACGCCGCCGAGCAAGAACAGCGACTGGCCCCAGGTCAACGACGAGAGCCAAAACAATGGCAAAGCAATGGTTTCCTGGTATTTAATGGTGAAAAAGCCTAGATTCATATCGAACAAATGCGGAAACATGAATTCGGCTTGTCGCGATTTTCCTATCAAAGTAATCAAAAACTGTATCAAGTCTGCAATCAAGAAACCTGCGGCAAAAATCAAGGTGGCCACAATAGTGACATAAACCAGGCGCGACAAGAATTTTTCAAAATTCGTTGCCGGCAACACCAAAAATCCTAGCCGCTGCGGGCGCTGACCATATCCACCCAAGAAACGCCCGGCCACCAAGGTGATATAGATTATATAAATGCCCCAAAAGACACTAATTTCAGTGCCGGGTTCATTAATGAGATTTAATTTATAAAGGAGGTTTGGCAGGTAGATGAACAAAAAGATCGCCGTCCACACCAAAGTCATGCGCAAAATAAACAGGCGTTGCTGCCTTAAGTCCCACCACAGGACATTTTTAAATCGATGTATACTAAATGTCTTCATTTTCTTCATGTTTTTTCTGTTGTTACTCTTTATTTGCCGTGTCTGACAAGAGCCCCTTTGTGACGGCATTGAACAAAAGTTCCAAGTTGAGCTGTGTCTCGGGGTCGTCCGCCCTTCTATGCGCGATGGATGCATTTCCCTGCAAGGTTGGCTCAGCATAAATAACGCCTGCCATGTCTCCTGCCTGACGATAGGAGAAAGTGTATTCTTCCGTCAAACTTGCCGTCGATGCGTTGAGTAGCACACCCCTCTCGTCGAGCATCACCAAATGGTCGAGCAATGCCTCCACGTCGTGAACCTGATGCGTACTGATGAGAATCGTACGCTCCTCACTCATGTTGCCAGCGACAATTTTTCGGAACAAGCTCTTTGAAGGGATGTCCAGGCCATTGGTGGGTTCATCCATCAACAACAACCGCGTGTTAGCCGCCAAGGCAAGGCTCATGGCAAAGCGCTTCTTCTGCCCCATGGAGAGCTCTGCCTGATTCAAATCCAACGGCAACTCAAAGGCCTCAAGATTCTGCTGAAAAGCCTGAACGCTAAAATTGGGATAAAAGCGACGGTGCATCTCCAAGCTGTCTTTCAACGACACATTGGGCAAGGTCAGTTCCTCGGGTACGAGATAAATCTCACGCAGCACATCAACAGGCCGCCCACTAACGTCCTTGCCATCAAACAAGATCGACTGGCGAGGGGCGCGAAGTAGGCCGCAAATAAGGTAGAGCAAAGTGCTCTTGCCCGTTCCATTCTTACCTAACAATCCATAAATCCGATTTTCCAACAGCGACAAGGTCAGCCCATTGAAAAGCTGGCGCCGCCCGCCGGCATAAGAATAATTCAGTCCACTGATTCTTAATACTTCTTTTTCCATTTACATTCTTCTATTATTTTTATGTATATTTATCTTTAAAATCATCAAGCCCCACAGAGTATAAAACTCATAAAACACTAATCTTCAATAAGATAAGACATTTCATCGGCTCAAAATCAAGCGTTATAGTAAAATAGTACACTGCAAATATAATTCAAAAAATTTGTACTGCCAAATTTATTTGACATTTTTTATCAATTTTTTCCAAAAAAGTCAAGTTTTATTTGTATTTTTGTACGCAAAACATATACATATGATGAAGAAAAATAGAATTTGTGAACTTTTCGGCATTGAATATCCAATTGTTCAAGGCGGGATGGTATGGTGTAGCGGCTGGCGGCTGGCGGCGGCAGTCAGCAATGCAGGAGGCTTAGGCCTATTAGGCGCCGGAAGCATGCCGCCCGAGGTGCTCAAGGAACATATTCAGAAGATGAAGGCGGCAACCGACAAGCCTTGGGGCGTGAATCTCCCGCTGATGAATGCCGCCATCGACGATTTGGTGAAAATCGTCATCGAAGAAGGAGTGAAAATCGTGTTCACATCGGCTGGAAGCCCTAAAAAATACACGCCTTTGTTCCACGAACATGGCATCAAGGTGGCGCATGTTGTCGCAGGTTCCAAATTTGCCCGAAAATGCGAAGAGGCAGGCGTTGATGCCGTCGTTGCAGAAGGCTTTGAGGCGGGCGGGCATAATGGACGCGAGGAAACAACAACCATGACCTTGATTCCCCAGGTCAGGCAGGCGGTCTCCTTGCCTCTCATCGCTGCTGGCGGAATTGCCAGCGGACAAGCCATGTTGGCGGCAGAGGCCTTGGGCGCGGAGGGCGTACAGTTGGGAACAGCATTTGCGCTAACCGTCGAAAGCGGTGCATCGGCAACGTTCAAAAAGCGCTGCACGTCGCTCGAAGAAGGAGACACCATGCTCACGCTGAAACTTCTCTCGCCCACCCGACTGGTCAAAAACGAGCTGTTTTTCCGCATTGATGAGGCCGAAAAAAGAGGAGCAGGGAAAGAGGAGTTGCTAAAACTCGTGCCGCCAGGCAGCGCGCGCCGCGGCATTTTTGAGGACGACATTGAGAACGGCGAGGTTGAGATTGGACAAATAGCCTCTGCCATCAAAGAGATTAAGACTGCAAAACAAGTCATTGACGAAATGGTCGGCGCATACGAGGAAACGCTGAAAAGAATGTCGATTTAAGCACTCACTTTCTTTTGAGAAAGTATTTTAAGGATTAAGGAAGGCACCATCTTTATTTACATAAAGACATGCCTTCTTTTTTTGTTCCTACCATGCTTATTTTGCAGCGAAAGTCCTATTCCGCCTCAGGCTGTTTTCAGAAAAGAATTCATCCATTTTCCACGGTATAGCCTAACGAGGAATAGCCCACCCCTGAAAGTCAGCTCAACTGCCATTGCCGTCCAAACGCCTGTCAATCCGTAGTCTTTTGCCAACAAAGCCGCCAAGGAAAGTCGTACGAACCACATGGAGCAAAGGTTGATTAAAGCAGGTTTAAAGGTGTCTCCTGCACCCACGCAGACACTATAAGTCACGATGGCTGCTCCAAACATCGGCTCGGCGAAGGCCTCAATGCGCAAGCATCGGGCACCCAGGTCGCAAATTTCCTCTATTGGTGTCATCAGTGCCATCAATTCGGGCGCAAAAATATACATCACCACACCCATAAGCGCCATGACAGCCATTGCCAGCCAAACAGTCATCCGGGCAAAACTGCGGGTCAAGTCTTGGCGCGCAGCTCCCAGACTTTGCCCCACCAGCGTTGTGGCGGCCTCGCCAAGTCCATAGCCAGGCATATAGCAAAGGCTCTCTGCCGTAATGGCAAATGTGTTGGCGGCGATAGCAAAATTGCCTAGTGGTGCCACAATCGTCGTACTGATGATTTGCGCTCCGCTCATGAGCAACGACTGAGCTGCCATTGGTATGCTGATTTTCACGGCATTGTGCACATAGCTCCAGACAAAGGCAAAACGTTCTTTATCGAGTCGGAGTCCCAAGGTTGCACTTCTGAAAATGGCGAAATAAGCTTGGGTTGAGCCGCCAATGACAATGGCAAGGCCCGTGCCCATGGCCACGCCTAGCACCCCCAGATGGAATACAAAAATAAAGATGTAGTTGAAGACCACGTCCAGCAAGCACATGATGATGCTCATGACACTTGGTATGCGCATGTTTCCTGAGCTCTTCAACATGGCTCCAGAAAGCGATGAAAGTTGGAAAAACGGCAACACGAACATGAAAATCATGAAATAAAGAGTGGCATCATGCGCTATATCTTCGCCTCCGCCCAGCCAGAACGGCAGTCTCCATGAGATGGAAATACCTATCAAGGCTATCACGAGGCTGAAAATGGTGGTACAAATCAATCCATGGCGAAAGACCGAGCGTGCTTTTTGAAAATCGTTAGCACCGATGAAATGGGCCACTTGCACCGAGAAGCCCATTGAGGCTGCCGAAGTCAGGCTGCCCACTCCCCATGTGGTAGATTCTACCAAGCCGCAAGCTGCTGCAGCCTCCACGCCTACTCTTCCGACCATAGCCTGGTCAATGAAGAACATCAACACACTGGTGATTTGTGCCAAAATGGACGGGATACTCAACTGAATAATCAAATTCAGCTTGTCTTTGCGCCCCATGGGACGTCCCTCTCGGATATACGCCAATAGTATGTCGCTTTTCTTGCCCATTTGCGGCTACAAAGATAGTGTAAAGTGGAGTGAAAAACAAAAAAAAATCATTTTTTATTCATTTTTCCGTAAAACGGGATTATATTTTCGAAAAAGTATTAGGCCGTGCTTTAAAAGACACAGCCTAATACTTGGGAAAACAGATGATTGAAAGGAAAATTTGCTTTTAATTCTGCATCACTCCCCCTGGACGGCAATAGCTATGCAAACGCAAGTCAAAAACCAAGGTCGAATAAGCGGGGATCTTCCCGTTTGCCACCCTTCCATAGCCCTGCTGGTAAGGGATGTACACCTTCCAATGGTCGCCAATATGCATGTTCATCAACACCGTTGTCATACCGTCAATGGTCGGAAAACTTTGCACATTGCCAGAGGCATTGACCGAGGTCGAAAATCCCACGCCCATCTTTCGCGGCGTCGCCGTCATCGGATTGAATGCACCTTTATAGGTTTCGTCAAAGACGAGCCCTAGTTCCGGATCTTCCGGATAAACCAGTGTCGCAGAACGTAGCAACATGCCACGGTAATGTATCATAACAGTGTCCGAGAACAACGGACAGCCGCTGCCACCGCCTTCTTCCAGCACTTTTACCACGATATGGTCGGCGGGCGTCAACGCTTGCGTCTCGTCCAAAGTGTATTTTGAGAAGGTTTTCCACGACTGGTCGCCGCTCTTTATGCGCTGCAAGGCATTTGCATACAGATTCTCGTAAAATTTTTCATTCGTTTCTTTCCAATTTACAAACTCTTGCTCTTGCTGCTCTTCGGTCTCTGTACATGAAGTGCTGACGATTAATGTTACAGCCAACAGTAAAATATGCAAAAAACAGGACTTTTTCATATATGACCTCCTCGTTTTAAAGTTGTTTCAACAAACTTGTTATGCTCACATTGTCCTCTATGATGCCTCGGAGCGCATTGATGCTCACACGCTCTTGCTTCATGGTGTCTCGGAAGCGCAACGTTACACAATTGTCTTTCAAAGTGTCGTGGTCCACGGTCACGCAATATGGCGTTCCAATAGCATCCTGACGGCGATAGCGCTTGCCGATGGAGTCTTTTTCGTCATACTGGCAATTGAAGTGGAATTTCAGCGCATCAATGATTTCGCGTGCCTTTTCGGGCAGTCCCTCTTTCTTCACCAACGGCATGACGGCCAGTTTCACAGGTGCCAATGCAGACGGGAGTCTGAGCACAGTGCGCGTTTCTCCATTCTCGAGCTGTTCCTCGGCATAGCTATGGCACATGATGGAAAGGAACATCCTGTCCACGCCGATGCTGGTTTCAATGACGTAAGGTACATAGCTTGCATTAGTGTTAGGGTCGAAATACTTGATTTGCTTGCCACTAAATTTTTCGTGTTGCGTCAAGTCAAAATCGGTCCTTGAATGAATGCCTTCCACTTCCTTGAAACCAAAAGGCATCTTAAATTCGATATCGGTTGCGGCATTGGCATAATGCGCCAGCTTTTCGTGGTCGTGGAAGCGGTAATTCTCTGCACCGAAGCCCAGTGCCTGATGCCATTTCATGCGTGCCTCGCGCCAATGGGCGAACCACTCCAACTCCGTACCCGGGGTTACGAAAAACTGCATCTCCATTTGCTCGAACTCGCGCATCCTGAAGATGAATTGACGCGCCACAATCTCGTTCCTGAACGCCTTGCCGATTTGGGCAATACCAAACGGCACCTTCATGCGCCCTGTCTTCTGTACATTCAAGTAGTTTACAAAAATGCCCTGCGCCGTCTCTGGACGCAGATAAACCTTGCTGGCAGCGTCTGCCGAGGCTCCCATTTCGGTGGCAAACATGAGATTGAACTGCCGCACATCCGTCCAATTGCGCGTTCCAGAGATGGGGCAAACAATCTCTTCATCAATGATGATTTGTTTCAATGCCGCCAAGTCCGACTGTTCCATGGCCTGGGCAAAACGCGCGTGCAGCGCATCAAGCTTGCCTTTATATTCCAAGACACGTGCGCTGGTTGACAGGTATTGCTCCTCGTCGAAGCTCTCGCCAAAGCGTTTGCGTGCTTTTTCCACTTCTTTTTGTATTTTCTCCTCGTATTTCGCCATCTGGTCCTCAATGAGCACGTCTGCCCGATAGCGTTTTTTAGAGTCACGGTTGTCAATCAGCGGGTCATTGAAAGCGTCCACATGGCCGCTGGCCTTCCAAGCTGTCGGATGCATGAAAATGGCAGAGTCGATGCCCACAATGTTCTCGTGCAGCAAAACCATGGACTTCCACCAATATTCCTTGATGTTATTTTTCAGTTCAATACCGTTTTGAGCATAGTCGTACACCGCAGCCAGACCATCGTAGATGTCGCTGCTAGGAAAGACAAAGCCATACTCTTTGCAATGACTGACAATTTTCTTAAAAGTATCTTCTTGTGCCATGATCGTAATGATAATAATGGATACATCAATAAATTAACGGCGCAAAGTTAATCAAAATTATCGAAAAATATCCCACACGGGTCAAAAATATTATTCAAACCAAATGAGAAGATGCTCTTTTCACCTCAATTCATTTGTGTAAATCGTAATTTATTCCTAATTTTGCACCCGTTTTCAACCAATTTCAACAGACTTATGACCAGTGGTTTTTATACGATCATCTTATTGATACTGAGCAATGTTTTCATGACTTTGGCCTGGTACGGGCACCTCAAGCTACAACAGACCGGGACGAGCTCCAACTGGCCGCTCTTCGGGGTCATCGCCTTTTCCTGGGCCATTGCCTTCTTCGAATATTGCTGTCAAGTGCCCGCCAACCGCATCGGGTTCTCGGGAAACGGCGGGCCGTTCTCGCTCGTTCAGCTGAAAATCATTCAAGAATGCGTGTCGCTCATTGTTTTTGCAGGCATCGCCAACGTAATGTTCCAAAACGAGTCGTTGCACTGGAACCACGCCCTGGCATTCCTATGCCTCATTGCAGCGGTGTATTTTGTGTTCATGGACTGAAAGGCGAAGGAATATGGCTGGAAAAAAAATTGAAGCACGACTAAGGAAACGCGTCTCCAAGGCGTTGGCAACCTACCGCCTCATAGAGGACGGCGACCATCTCCTCATTGCCCTGTCGGGAGGGAAAGACTCGCTCTTCCTGACCGAATTATTAGGCCAACGCAGCCAAATCAACTATCCCAAGTTCAAAGTCTGCGCCGTACATGTGAGGATGGAAAACATACCTTATGAAAGCGACACTCAATATTTGGAAGATTTTTGCAACAAGCACCACGTCGAATTACACATCATCACCACAAAATTCAATCCAGAGCCACAAAAAGAGGGACAAAGGAAAAAGCCGGAGTGCTTTCTCTGCGCGTGGCAACGGCGGAAACAAATCTTCAATCTCGCACAAGAACTGGGCTGCAACAAAATTTGTCTGGGACATCACATGGACGACATCATCCACACGGCTCTGCTCAACGAAATCTTCGAAGGGCAATTCACGTCGATGCCTGTCAAGCTGAGGCTGCGCAAAATGCCATTGACCATCATCCGCCCCCTGGCCATGTGCCACGAAGAAGACATCAAAACGTATGCAGAACAACAAGGCTACCAGAAACAGAAGAAACTGTGTCCGTTTGAGAAGGAGACGCACAGGGCAAGAATCGCCGAGCTTTTCCGGCAGATGGAAGCCATGAACCCCGAGGCGCGCTACTCAATTTGGCATGCCTTGGAAACGGACAACAAACTTGTCGAAGAGTGAATTTCGGCAAAATGAACCCTTGGGCCAAATATTTTTTGACCGATTTTACCCACTTTGCCTCAAATTTTACTTATTTGCCTCAAGACAGCGGCCATTTCGCCGCCACAACGCACGTCATTAAAAATGCTCTCTGCCAATTCTCTGCCCCGCCGCCCCATCTCACGTGCCTTGTCAGGACGCGACAGCATGGCCTCGATGGCGCACACCCAGCCCTCCACATCGCCGTAGGGCACGCTGATGCCACAGCCCATTAGCTCCACGTCAATCGGGAAATTTGGATTACGGCTGCAAATCACAGGCTTGCCCAGGGCCAGGGCCTCGACGAGCGTGGTCAAACCGACCGTGTAGTTACTTTCCATACAACAAATCACCACACAGTCGGCTTGTTTGACCTCCAAGCTGAGTTCATAGGGCATCAGGCGGTCCGTATAATGCAAAACAACATTGGGACCCAGCTCAAGACGCGAGAAGAGTTCTTCATAACTCACCTCACCATTCTTGCGGTTGATATAAATGTCGAGCGGTGCCGACGCAACACGATTGAACGCCGCAACCAGCGTCGGCATGTCGCGCAGTTCCTTGCCGGTTGACACAAAACTAAATGGCATGGACCTTTGACAAGAAGGGCTTTCCACCGCTTTTGAAGATTTTTTTACCGTTAAGCCATCGTAAAACGACAAGTCCGCTCCCCAGTGGCCTAAAACCACCTGGTCGGCACGAACCTTTCCTGTCTGCAACGACTCGTCGACCAGTTTCTGCGAAAAAAACACCAACTTGTCAAAACCACGATAAAAACAACGCCCAAGCAACTCACGCCACCATTGTCGCGACACAACTACTGGCTGATGATGCCATACCACCAACGGCTTGCGGAAAAGCCGGAGGGCACGCAGGAAGGCCAGAAGTTCAAGTCCCTGGTAATGAGTGGCATAGACCGCATCAAAACGCCGACGAGAAGCCAGCACTTGAAATGTAGTCCTCAACATCGTCCGCCAACGCGGCAGGCCTAAACGCGACTGATGGTAAATCACCTCAATACCGTGCCCGGGCAGTTGCGTCGCACCATATAGAAAATGAGCAGGGAACTGGCCTTGCTCCATGCGGCCTAAAATAAACTGTATGTCTTGCGTATGGTAAAAATAAACGGCACCCATCTCTTTTTTGCCTACAAAGATAGCTATTAAAAAAGATTTTCAAAAAAATATTTCAAAAAGTTTGTATTTTAAAATAAATTCCGTAACTTTGCGCTCGATTTCAAAAACAAATCTTCCAGCGTTTCCTTTTTTTTACGTTAAAGTTATCAAAACACGCACGTAGCAGGAAAACGCAAATTTCAAAAAATATTATTCTAAAATATGTATAGTAAAGACGAATTATTAGCTAAAAGCATTGAAGAACTAAAGGATATTGCCGACAATTTACATGTAAACGTAAAGGCTAACGATGGTCAAGAAGCGCTAATGTACGCCATCCTGGACCAACAGGCAGAAGTTGAAGGCAACAGGAATCCGCTGACCACAAAAAGAAAAAGGACACGTATCTCAAAAAAAGATACGGGAATCGTGTATTCCGTTAATGGAACTGACGGGGAAAATTTTGACGTAAAGAAAAAGAAAAAAGCCAAAGAAACAGCAGAGACAAAGGCTACCCCGGAAAATAAAGAGGAAAAAAATGAAAAAGAAGAAAGCAGCGAAACGCCCAAGCGAAGAGGGAGAAAGCCCAAAGCGCTGAAAGAAGCTGAAGCTGCAAAAGAAGAAAATGAAACTACCCAACAGTCACAAGAACCAGTCATGAAAAACTTAGACGAAGAATTATTCAAACAAGAGGATTTTGGAGAAAGCACCAAAGAGGACATCGAACAGGCGGTGCCAGAGGCTATGTTCATGAACGAGCATGACGAGAAAAAGCCCGACAGCGACATCTTCGCACAACTACAAGCGAAAATGAACGAGCAAAACGAGACACCGCAATCAAAAGCAACAAACGACGACAACAAAGTCTGGGAAGGCGACCCGGGAGACGGCACAGACTTCATACCTGTTGTAGACATCTCCATCGAAGACCAGGGCATGCTGCCCCACTTCGACATGCTCGACAATCCGGTGATGCCCGCGCACGCCAGACAACAACAATACACTGCGACGGAACCGGCAGCGTACAGAGCCTATAACTTCGACGACCTGATTTCCGCCAACGGCGTGCTGGAAATCATGCCCGACGGCTACGGATTCCTCAGGTCAAGCGACTTCAACTACCTCTCGTCACCCGACGATGTGTACATCTCAAACGTACAAATCAAAAGACACAGCCTGAAAACCGGCGATGTCATCGAGTGCCACGTCAGACCTCCGCACGAGGGAGAAAAATACTTCCCCATGACGAGCATCGACAAAATCAACGGAAGAGACCCAGCGGAAATCAGAGACCGGATACCGTTTGAGCACCTCACACCACTCTTCCCCGACGAGAAATTCACACTCTGCGGAGACAAAAAGACATCCAACCTGTCAACCCGCATCGTAGACCTCTTCTCGCCCATCGGGAAAGGGCAGCGCGCGCTCATCGTCGCACAGCCCAAAACAGGTAAGACCATCCTGATGAAAGACATCGCCAACGCCATTGCAGCCAACCACCCGGAAGCATA
Organism: uncultured Prevotella sp.; assembly: GCA_900319895.1. GTDB lineage: Bacteria > Bacteroidota > Bacteroidia > Bacteroidales > Bacteroidaceae > Prevotella. The sequence goes on from ONQK01000062.1 coordinate 13,829, forward strand.
CCTCATGATGCTGCTCATCGACGAGCGGCCGGAGGAGGTTACCGACATGGCCCGAACGGTCAATGCAGAGGTCATCGCGTCAACATTCGACGAACCGGCAGAAAGACATGTCAAAATCGCAGGCATCGTACTCGAAAAAGCCAAACGGATGGTGGAATGCGGACACGACGTGGTCATTTTCCTCGACTCCATCACACGATTGGCACGAGCATACAATACCGTGGCACCAACCAGCGGAAAAGTGCTTACGGGCGGTGTCGACGCCAACGCACTTCAAAAGCCCAAGCGATTCTTCGGAGCCGCGCGAAACATCGAAGGCGGAGGCTCGCTCACCATCATTGCAACAGCACTCATCGACACGGGCAGCAAGATGGACGAAGTCATCTTTGAGGAATTCAAAGGAACGGGCAACATGGAATTACAGCTCGACCGCTCATTGTCCAACAAGCGCATCTTCCCCGCCGTCAACCTTGTGGCATCAAGCACGCGGCGCGACGAACTGCTGCAAGACAAGACTACGCTCGACCGCATGTGGATTTTACGCAAACACATTGCAGACATGACCCCCATCGAGGCCATGAACACCATCCACAACCGTATGAACAATACGCAAGACAACGAGGAGTTCCTGCTCACCATGAATTCTTAAGCACGGTGCACTGGTTTTCACTCCATTCTATTCGAGGCAAGAAGGAATAAAAGCAAATGATAATTTAAAATGAGCCGTTTCTTCGCACTTAGAGTGCAAGGAAACGGCTCATTTTTTCCACCTTCCCATGAATATTTACAAACAATCAAGTTTTTCCACAAGAATTTAACTATCATCATCACCTTACATCATTCTGCCATCTTGCAGACGAAATGCGACGACAGCAATCAATAAGACGGCTCCTGGAAAAACCATCATCATCCTTCACCATTCATGGGATTAATTCATAATTCCCCCCAAGCCCTATCGTTTTGCGACAAGTCTTGGGGGGAACGCTTACTCCATTATTTTAAGGCTAGTATTGAGCTATTTAAACATCACTTTCTTTCCGTCCACAATGTAGATACCGCGCCCTGGGTTAGCCACGCGTCGCCCTTGCAGGTCGTAGACTTTCAGTTCGCTGCCCTTAGCAGTCGGTTCTACGTCCGTAATGCCAGTAACCTCGTCGTCCACTTCCACGAAAGTATAACCTGCATTAAAGAACGGTTCCATGAAGAAGCCTTTGGCTTCGCCGCCCTCTTCCTCTACGAGCTGTACATATGCACGGAAACCTTTCGCAGAGTCAACGCCCTTTGAGGTATAGTACATCGTGTTGTTTGCATGGTAGTAAGAGTTCGCTGGTATGGCTTTGGTTCCGCCATCATAATACCCTTTAGACTTGATGCGGTATTTCTTTCCAGAAGTGTCGCCAGCTATTTGCACCAGCTTCGCCGCCTGTGTCACCTGTACAGGTTGCCACTCGATTAAGCCGCTTGATGATATAGCCGATCTAGACTGGTTATAACCAGGAAATACCGTCAACGCATTTATCCTATATTTATCAATCATATAGATAGGGCCATTGACTCTTCCCTGACAATCACTGGTTATCTTTTCGTTTCTTTGCTCACCTATCACGAAGAACTCTTTGGTTGTACCACCTTCTGTTTTTTCCTGGTAGTTTCTTTGGTAATATGCACCTGCAGGCAATACAGGATAGTCAGAAGGCATTATGATGTAAGGCTTGCCTGCGTACATTGCCACCACATTGTCTGCCAGTTCAACCGACTTGTAATAGATGGTTTTCCCTTCCAGCTTCTCCAATTCAGACACTTTGGCGTCCTTTCCAAAAGCTTCTTTCACCTGTGCACCCGTCAAGTCAAGCGGTAGAACGATAGAATTCCAGTTGTCTTTTTTAAGCGTACGATGGATTATGACTTTGCTCACCACATGCTTGTCCCCAGACTCCAATTCAGCATTAGTTAAATATTGAAACAAATCCATTAAGATAGTATTGTTTAGTGGCACATCCTCGTCAATAACAAATTCATCGTTGAAATCTTTTCCGAGATAAACGAGTTCGAACTCATCGAAGCAGACCCATTCGCCCACCGCTCCGGTGGAGTTATGCTCAACGCCGATAATCAAATCCTCACCGTCGCCAAGCTGTACTTCTACGCCGACACGGTATTTCTGTGCCTGTTCCAGCTTTGTTGCATTGAAGAAGCGCCCTGCGGCAGAAACGGTCTTGGGAACATAGTATATCTTGTCACTTTCATACGGCGAACCAAGGTCGGCCCCCTTTATCCTTGCAAAGACGTTCTTGTCTTTCAAAGCTTCAATGCGGACATCATTAGAAATGCCATATACGGTTCCTGTAGGGTTACCCCCCAACTGTGTGTATTGGAAATTGTCTGAAGCCATGAATACTTCCTTGGAAAGGTCGTCCAAGTCATCCTCGGACGTTAGACCGTCGAAGATTGAGGGCAGGCGGCGCATCTGCTTGCCATCGGTTGCCGTCTGTGCAAAGAGATAAGAGCCTCCGCTGGTTGTTCTGTTTGCAGGTTGTGCTTTGGCAACCTGCTCGGTAGTATATGTTGGATTATTATCATCGTCCACTGCAAAGTCCTCCATTCGATCCGGTGCATAGAATCCACGACAATAGACAACATATTTCCCTGCACGCAGGCCTTTGATTGTCTGTTTCAGGCCGGCTGCCCCTTGGAAGATAGAGGCGCAAAGATTGGACTCCATACCGAGTGTCATGCTGGGCTCCTTCTCGAGACAGCGCTGCAAATTACTACGTTCTGCTGCCAATCCGTGTCCATATCCCCAATAATATCCGACACCGATTTTGTGGAAGTGAAAATTATTTGCATTGCTCGCCTTATCTGCTTCATACTGCGTCTTGTAGTCGTTGTCGATGGGATAGTCGTGATTGGGTTCCCAATCCCATTTCATATCAGCAGCTCCCTTGGGAGTTTGCCCCGTTTGGTGGGTGTAGATGTATGCGTTATAGAACTTATTGTTCTGGATATTGAACGATGCGTCCACCGGCGTTTTCTTGCTGGCGGTCAGACGGTATTTCTTACGCTCGTCGTATGTAACGATTTTCCACTGTGCAGCCGTACTGTCTTTTATGAGTTCCAAACCGTCGGCCAACGGCAGGATATGTTCTGCATTCAAGTAACTGTTCCATGTAGTGCTTTCAACGATTATTTTCTCGTCGCCCATGCATTCAGTCGTTGCGCTGTTATACATTTTTCCGGCAAACTTTCTGAAACGAACGACATTGTAGTCTGACTGGTCTGACGTTTCAGAAGTCAGATACACATACGATTTACGTCCCTGGTATTCAGAGTTACTGTCATTACTTTGATGTCCTACCGTAGCACTCCTCCGAAAGGCAAAAATATTGTAGATATAACCACCGTCTGGGTCTTCTTTCACCGGATGGAAATACCAGATGAAACCGCCAGGGTAAGCGTTGGCACCGTCAGTGTTATTTATATATTCCTTTTTTTCACGCGCAAAGATGTAGCGCATGTTTTCGAAGGCTCCCCATTTGCCGTCGCCATTAGCAGCACGTCCGAGCACGCGCCCGTCGTTCACATCGTGCAACCCAATCCAATAGCCTGTATAACTGCCATGCTCTATAACGTTGTCCGGATGGTCGGCTATTCTACCATCTCCAGCAGCAGGCTGTATACTGAATCTCAACCCCACATGGTCTAGCATGGAAGCCGTTCCCCAATAGTCGCCAGCGACGAGATATTCTCCAGTCTTTACGTTTACCAAATAAACATTTTCCATGCCATCCTCCGGCAACTGCCTCCCTAACCAGTGGTGTCCTAATAATTTCGAAATAGTCATTTTGTCGAGCTCTTTCTGGGCGGCAGTCACCTCGGGAGCTTCTGTTTGGGCTTTTAATGCTGACGGCATCAGAAAGAGTACCGCTGGCAGCAAAAGCGAAAGGGTATAAAACTTTTTCATATTTCTTTTTTGTTGTTTACGTTACTTTACTTTAAAATTTAATTTAATTAAAAATTTATCACTCCGTCCCAGAATTCGTCGTCATCGTCATAGTCCCAGATGTAACCTTTTGCATCTGGTGGAGGAGGATTGTCGTCGTCGTCATTGTTCACGAGCCCTGTCCCTCCATGGCCATCCTTCCAATAGGATACATCGTGACAGAAATTCCGGAGTTCAACAAACACAACCGTTGTCATTGGCTGTCGATAGATTTGCTTAACTTTCATCTTTTGTCTTCAATTTTTCTGGTTTATACTATGTTATTTGATATTTTTTAACAGTTTAGTAAGTTTGATTAATGCTAGTTAGTCAGCTACGATATTTCATCAATTGTTGATTTTGCTCTGCAAATATACGGAAAACTTTCCATAATACAAAATTTTTAATGGTTTTTCACCCTCCAAGCCTTAATATTCATTAATAAAATTAACAGGTTTTAAGTAAACTTTTTTTAAAGATTTCATAAACCCATTGTTATGATGATAAGGCAGAATTATACATGGATAACGGCTGGCTGTTTGGTTTCTACATGCATAACGCCTCAACCGATGTGGACCTAGCCTGAGACTTGGCATTCAAATCATTGGGAGGCCTACTTACTATGACTCCTTTTAATTTAATTGTCCACAGAATTAAAGGATTTTATTAAGGGGAATCATTCAAGTATAGAAAAGCCCACTAAAAACACCTGCTCCACCTTATAAATATAGGGGATAGCACCCATCAACAACAAAATTCAACAAAAAAACAAAAAAATGTTATTTTTATTTTGTCAATTCAAAAATATGTTTTATATTTGCAAACCCTTTTAGGAGTTTTATGGGTTTATTAGAGAGGCTTGTATTTATCCTATAACTTAAAGCCCGAGAGATTTCTCAAATGTAAAATGCAACAGACGGAATAGTGATTCTTCACACGTTGGCATGGGCTGTCATTAATGTATTTTTGCATAAGTTTTCTTAGGACTACAAGACGAAGATATGAAGCATACAGAGGTCTATCTCTAAGTAATCCTA
>ONQK01000031.1 GCA_900319895.1 uncultured Prevotella sp.
AGGAATGCGCCTGCCCAGCCTTTGGCAGAACCGAGTACGTCGCTGTTGGAGAATCCTCCGCAGAATACGATGAGTTGTATGCCGTCAAGCGTCTCGCGGCCGCTGATCAAGTCGGTCATGGTGACGTCCTTAACGTCAAATCCAGACAGATAAAGCATGTAAGCCATTTCACGCTCTCCGTTTGTCCCTTTTTCACGAATAATTGCTGCCTTGGGACGGTCTTTCAGCGGATTTCTCCCTATGTTTTCTGCCAAGTTGCCGAGCCTGCCGTTGACAACTTCCCCATATTGACTCAAATTTCCGCTGAAATCTTTTGGAAATGCGGTTTGTATGGGCTGTTTCTTGTAGTTTTCATACCTCTTTTCGGCGTTACCATTGAGGCTTTGTCTGCGGTCGAGCAAATAGGATGTCCGATACCAGCAGTCTCGCAGGAGGCTGACATCAAACTCATGCCTGAATTCTCCCTTGTTGACGACGATTTTCCCTTGTTCGGGCATTGGCTTGCCGATGGTTGCGAAAGCTATTCCTGCACTCTTTAACATGTTGACAATGCAGTCCTTGTCTGCATCGGCTATTTGAATGATAATGCCCGGATTTTCTGCAAACAGTATTTTCACAAGATTGTCGTCGGAAATGTCTTGGAGTTGGATGTCGATTCCGCCTGTTGGATTGGCGAAACACATCTCCAATAGTGTGGTTATCATACCGCCGGCGCTGATGTCGTGGCCTGCTAGGATGCGTTTTTGTGCCACTAGTTCTTGGATGAAATTGAAGCAATGGGCAAAATATTCTGCATTTTTGACAGTTGGCACCTCATCGCCTATTTTTCCTAGCGTCTGGGCTAGTGCCGAACCGCCTAGTTTGAGCTTGTCGAATGAGAAGTCGATGTGTAGGAGGGTGGTGTCTCTGTCGTTGACCAAAACGGGTGAGACGGTCTTTTTGACATCGGCAACTTCGCCGCCGGCGCTAACGATGACGGTTCCCGGGCTGATGACCTTTTCACCATTGGGGTATTGTTGGCTCATCGAAAGCGAGTCTTTTCCCGTCGGGACATTGATTCCCAGCTCGCAGCAGAAGTCGGACAGGGCGCTGACAGCGCGGTAGAGGCGTGCGTCTTCGCCTTTTTGTGAGCGGCAGGGCCACATCCAGTTTGCCGACAGCGATACGCTGCTCAGGCCTTGTGACAAGTTGCTCCATACGATGTTGGTCAATGCTTCGGCTACGGACAAAACGCTTCCTGCTTCTGGCGAGACCAAGCCGACTTGCGGCGCGTGGCCTAATGCCGTGGCAATGCCGGAGGTGCCGCGATAGTCGAGTGCCACGACGCCACAATCGGAAAGCGGCAATTGTATCTTGCCTTGGCACTGTTGGCGGGCAATCTTTCCGGTGACCGAGCGGTCGACCTTGTTGGTTAGCCAGTCTTTGCATGCCACGGCTTCCAATTGCAGCACGTTTTGGATGTATTCGTCCAATTTGTCTGGTGTTACCTCTGGCAATTTTTCGTAGTGATGCTCCACGTTTTCATCGCGCATGACGGTTTTGGGCGAATGACCGAACATTTGGGCCACGTCGAGGTCGAAAGGCTTTTTGCCGTCGTTTTGGACGAAGGCAAAGTGTGCGTCGCCGGTTGTTTCGCCGACAACATACATGGGTGCTCGCTCGCGCTCGGCAATTTTTCTCACACTGTCAATGTGTTTTTCGTCAATGAGCAGGCCCATTCTTTCTTGACTCTCGTTGGCGATGATTTCTTTGGCAGAAAGCGTCTTGTCGCCGACAGGCAGCTGGCTCATGTCGATTTTCCCGCCACATTCCTCCACCAGTTCCGACAGGCAGTTGAGGTGTCCGGCGCTGCCGTGGTCGTGGATGCTGACGACGGGATTGTTTTCACCCTCGCAAAGTGCGCGCACCAGGTTATAGGCACGTTTTTGCATCTCTGGGTTGGCGCGTTGGATGGCGTTCAGCTCGATGCCGTTGGAATAGCGTCCCGTGTCTACCGACGAAACGCTTCCGCCGCCGAGCCCGATGCGGTAGTTGTCGCCTCCTACTACGACGATTTTGTTGCCTGTCTGGGGTGCTTTTTTCAGACAGTCGCGTTTGGTGCCATATCCTATGCCTCCTGCCAGCATGATGACTTTGTCATATGCGTATTTGGGCGTGTTGGCAGGCTTTTCTTGGTGTTCAAATGTGAGGACGGATCCGCAGATGAGAGGCTGCCCGAATTTATTCCCGAAGTCGGAGGCACCGTTTGAGGCTTTGATCAGGATTTGTTCGGGCGATTGGTAAAGCCATTCTCTGACGGGCATCATCTCTTCCCAGCTCATCAGTGCGCCTTCTTTACGTGGATAGGCTGTCATGTAGACGGCTGTCCCGGCAATGGGCCATGAGCCTGTCCCTCCTGCCATGCGGTCGCGTATCTCGCCGCCGGTTCCTGTTGAGGCTCCGTTGAATGGCTCTACGGTTGTCGGGAAATTATGTGTTTCTGCTTTTAAGGAGATGACACTTTCTATTTTCTTTACGTCAAACCAGTCGCTGGTGGTCTGGTCTTTGGGTGCGAATTGTTCTATTTCAGGGCCTTTTGCAAATGCGACGTTGTCTTTATAGGCGCTCAGGATGCTGTTGGGATGTTCGTTTGTCGTCTTTTTGATCATGGCAAACAGGCTCGAGGGCATTTCTTTGCCGTCGATGACGAAGGTGCCGCCGAAAATTTTATGCCGGCAGTGCTCAGAGTTGATCTGTGCGAATCCGAAGACTTCGGAGTCGGTCAGTTTGCGCCCGTTTTGCTGTTCTACGCTATGCAGGTAGTCGATTTCCTCTGCCGAAAGTGCCAGTCCTTCTTCTTCATTGAAGGTTTTGAGGTCTTCGATGAGCCGGATGCCCTCGGGCTGGATGTTGGTGGTGAAAATTTCTTGGTCCAGGCCATTGTACATGCGTTGCAGCATGGGGTCGTGGCCAGAGTTCTCGGATTGGGCGGGAAAGTATTCCTCAATCCGGACAATGCCTTTGATGCCCATGTTTTGGGTGATTTCCACCGCATTGGTGCTCCATGGTGTGACCATTTCGCGCCGCGGCCCGACGAACCATCCTTCGACGTGGTCCTCTCCGAGACAGGTTGCCTGGCCATAGAGCCAGCATAATTGTTGGGTAACTTCTGCACTGGGCAATTCTTCGATTAGCGTTGCTATGACGCTGTTTTGCGGGGTCCTGAAAAATAGTATCATTTGTCTGTTTAAATCGAAAACTTTGATTTTGGTGCAAAGATACGAAAAAGAGAAAAGAGAAAAGAGAAAAGGCTTAGTTTTTTCAATTTTAATTGAGGGACACCTGTCTCATCGGTGCGTTTTTCAGGCTGAAAGACGCTGGTTTTGGGCATGTATGCCGTTTAGTGTTTTTTCGTGCAGTTCTTAATATGCTTGTTGTGTCGTTTTGAGCCGTTGGAATGCGAAATAATCGTTAATTTAGATGAATAGCGCGCCAATGTGGTTAAAAATCCATAAATACAAGGGCGTTTTATGTGTTATTTAATGGCATATCACTATTTTTGAGCCAAAATTCAAGCAAAGTAAATTATGAGAAAAAATGTTTTTATCATTTCAATGCTCGCGGGAGCTGTGCTCCTGACGAGTTGTGCAAGTAAGAAAGATTTGGAAAACTGCCAAAATGAGAAGCGTGAGCTGATAGCAGACTTTCAGAATACAAAGGAGGACTTGGCCGCCAGCCGCTCGCGCGTGGCCAGTCTGGAAGAGCAGTTGGCGCAGGTGCAAAGAGACTATGCAGCGTTGCAGGGAGCTTTGGACAAGAGTCTGACCAATGCCAATCAAAATAATATCAGCATTGAGAAATTGGTAGACCAAATCAACGAGTCGAACCAGTACATCCGGCACTTGGTGGCGGTGAAGACCAAGAGCGATTCGCTGAATGTCGTGCTGACCAACAACTTGACACGTTCGCTGAGCAAAGAAGAGCTCAAGGAAGTCGATGTGCAGGTGCTCAAAGGCGTGGTCTACATATCGCTGGCAGACAACATGCTCTACAAGAGCGGCTCGTATGAAATCAACGACCGGGCGGCGGAGACCTTGTCGAAAATTGCGAAAATCATAATGGACTACAGCGATTACGACGTTTTGGTGGAGGGAAATACCGACAATGTGCCCATTATGCGTGAAAATATCCGCAACAACTGGGACCTGAGCTGTTTGCGTGCCTCAAGCGTGGTGCAATACTTGCAGGAGAAGTATGGAGTGAACCCTAAGCGGTTGACGGCAGGCGGTCGCGGCGAGTACAATCCGGTTACCTCAAACGACACAAACGCGGGAAAGATGCGCAACCGCCGCACGCAAATCATCATTACGCCGAAGCTTGACCAGTTCATGGAGCTGATAGAACAGGCGCCAGACAAAGAGTAAGAGTAGAATTTAATATTGTTAATCAATCATTTTGACAGGATTCCTGAAAAGAAACAGGGATCCTGTTTCTTTAGTTTTTGGAAGCAGGTGAAAGTGGATGGGTGAAAAATAATCGTTGGATTTTCGGGTGAATCCAAATAAAATGCGTAACTTTGCAGACGCATTTTTCTTGATGCGTTTTTTACTCAAAAGAAAAATTTAGACTAAAAAGATGGACTTATTACAACAGATTGTTTCACAGGCTAAGCGTAATAAACAGCGTATCATATTGCCTGAGGCAACGGAAATCAGAACACTGACAGCGGCCAATCTGGTGCTCAGGGATGAGGTGGCAGACATCCTGCTGATTGGAAATCCCAATGAAATCAATGTATTGGCCGAAAAATTAGGGTTAGAACATATCGGCAAGGCAAGTATCCTTGACCCCGAGAACAACCCTAAAAGTGAGGAATATGCCCAAAAGCTGGCCGATCTTCGGAAAAGCAAGGGGATGAGCATCGAGCAGGCACGCGAACTGGTGAAGAATCCGCTCTATTTGGGCTGTATGATCATCAAGTGTGAAGAGGCTGACGGACAAATTAGCGGTGCATTGAGCACCACAGGCGAGACGCTTCGCCCAGCACTTCAAATCATAAAATGTAGCCCCGGGATTACGACAGTGAGCGGTGCCATGTTGCTGATCTCAAAGGAAAAACAATACGGCGAAGACGGCATTTTGGTAATCGGCGACGTGGCTGTAACACCCATGCCGGATGCCAGCCAGTTGGCACAGATAGCGGTATGTACGGCGCAAACGGCGAGGGCAGTGGCTGGGTTCGCCGACCCCAGGGTCGCGATGTTGAGCTTCTCGACAAAGGGGAGCGCGAAGCATGATGTGGTTGACAAAGTGGTTGAGGCGACGAAAATGGCGCAGCAGCTGGACCCGACCTTGAAAATTGACGGTGAATTGCAGGCAGACGCGGCCCTGGTGCCCGAAGTGGGTGCCAACAAAGCGCCGGGCAGCGCAATCGCAGGAAAGGCAAACGTTTTGGTCGTACCTAGCCTGGAAGTAGGCAACATCGCCTATAAGCTTGTTCAGCGCCTGGGCGATGCCGTGGCCATCGGACCGGTCTTGCAGGGCATCGCGCGACCGGTGAACGATTTGAGCCGGGGCTGTAGTGTGGATGACATTTATAATTTGGTGGCAATTACCGCATGCCAGGCACAAGAAGCGAAAAAAAAGGCTGAAAAAAGAGATTGAAAATGAAGATATTGGTATTAAATTGTGGAAGTTCGTCTATCAAGTACAAACTTTACGACATGGACGACAATTCTGTGCTGGCCGCCGGCGGCGCCGAGCGCGTCGGCTTGGACGGCGCCTTTGTGAAAGTGACCCTGCCCAATGGCGAGAAGAGGGAGATCCGGCATGATATTCCGGAGCATACAGAGGGGGTGAAATTCATCTTTGGCTTGTTGACAGACCCGGAAATCGGTGCCATTAAAGATTTGAGCGAGATTGATGCCGTTGGCCATCGCATGGTACATGGTGGTGAGAAATTCAACCGTAGTGTTCTGCTCAATGAAGAAGTCTTGCGTGTCTTTGAAGAGTGCACGGAGCTAGCGCCGCTTCATAATCCCGCCAACATGAAAGGCGTTAGGGCAGTGGCGGAGCTGATGCCCAGCCTCCCCCAGGTCGGTGTCTTCGACACGGCCTTCCATCAGACAATGCCCGACTATGCCTATTTGTACGCAATTCCTTATAGCTATTATCGGCAATTTGGTGTGCGCCGCTACGGATTTCATGGCACGAGCCACCGTTATGTGGCACAGCGTGTGTGCGATTTTTTGGGCGTAAGAGCCGAAGACCAACGCATCATTACTTGCCATATTGGCAATGGGGCGAGTGTGGCGGCCGTGAAATACGGGAAGTGTGTCGACACTTCCATGGGGCTTACGCCACTTGAAGGCCTTGTCATGGGTACGCGCTCGGGCGACATCGATGCCGGGGCGATGGTTTATTTGCAGAAAAAACTCGGGCTGGATGCCGATGGCATCTCCGATGTCTTGAACAAGAAGAGCGGCGTGCTGGGCGTTTCAGAGATAGGCTCCGACATGCGTGAGCTCGAGCAGGCCGTGGAAAATGGGGATGAACGCGCCATGATGACGATGAAGATGTACAATTACCGTATCCGCAAATACATCGGTGCCTACGCCGCGGCGATGGGTGGCGTTGACATCATCGTGTTTACGGCCGGTGTCGGCGAGAATCAGGCGAGCACGCGCGAGGAGGCCTGCCAAGGGCTTGAATTCATGGGTGTGTCGCTTGACAATGAGCTCAATAGCGGTGTCCGAGGCAAGGAAGTGGTTTTGTCGAAGCCAGACTCGAAAGTAAAGGTTTGCCTTATCCCAACAGACGAGGAATTGATGATTGCCTCTGACACAAAGAATATTTTGGAACAATAGTAATGTATGAAATCTATATGGAGCTTGTTCCCGCCAACAACGGGAACAAGCTTTTTTGTATAAATATGGCCTTTCGCCAGAGACGATGGGCTTAATTCTGTGAAAAATAGCTTGCAAAGATGGGAATTATTCACTATTTTTGCATAAATTGTAACATCTAAAACAGAAAACAATGAGAAAAATTGCCTTAGCCATTGGAGGTATGCTGTTCGTCGGCGCTTTGTCTGCACAAAATTCAAAGGAGCCCGCATTCACAATCCTCAAATCGAATCCAATCACTAGTGTCAAGAACCAGAGCCGCAGCGGCACATGTTGGTCGTATGCAACCATAGGTTTTTTTGAGAGTGAAATTTTGCGCAAAACAGGTAAGGCTTACGACCTGAGCGAGATGTTCGTGGCAAGCAAGGACTATGTTGATTGCGCGGTTTTCCATGTGAGGCAACATGGCGACAGCCGATTCTCGGAAGGTGGTTCGGCCGACGATGTGCTCCATGTCCTCAAGACACATGGCATCTGTCCGGAGGCGGCGATGGCTGCGCCAGGCAGCATGACAGGCGATTCGCTCGCCAATTTCGTCGAGTTTTTCAGCCTGCTGGAACCTTATGTGGGAGCCGTTGCCCGCAACAAGTCGGCAAAGCTCTCAGAGGCGTGGAAGAAAGGCCTGCAGGGCATTTTGGATGCCTATTTGGGCCAGTGTCCGGAACGTTTCACCCATGAGGGCAGGAACTACACCCCAAAAAGTTTCGCCGCCTCGCTGGGGCTCGACTGGGACGACTATGTGAGCATAACCAGCTTTACACACCATCCGTTCAATAGCCATTTCATCATTGAAGCACCCTATAAATGGCGGCCCAGGCCCAGTTTCAATGTCCCGCTTGACGAAATGATGAGCACGTTAGACCGCGCCTTGGAACAAGGCTATACCGTTTGTTGGGGCGGCGACGTGAGCGGCAATGGGTTTTCGCGCAACGGCTTGGCAACACCCCCAGCAAAGAAGCCTACACAGCAGAGCCGGCAACTGCGGTTTGACAATTGGGAGGCGACCTACGACCATGTGATGTTGATTTACGGCAAGGCCAAGGACCAGGATGGAGTGGAATATTATATGGTGAAAAATTCGTGGGGAGAGACGGGGAAATACAAGGGGATATGGTATATGGCAAAAGATTACATTGCAGACAATACGACTTACATTTTCCTCAACCGGCAGGCATTGACAAGTGATTTGCGTAACAGGATGGGAAATCGGTAAAATTCATGGAGCAATGCAAGACATCAAGCGAATAGTGCTGACAGGTGGGCCGTGCGCTGGAAAGACGACGGCTTTGGTGAGGATTATTGAGCATTTTTCCAGCTTGGGATTCAAAGTGTTTACGCTTCCGGAAGTCCCCACCATGTTCACGCAGGCCGGCATGAATTATTTGACCGACAATCCAAGGTTTTTCTACGAAGGCGAGAAGGCAACGCTGGAAATTCAGATGGCGCTGGAAGACAAGTTCATGAGTATGGCAGCCACTTGTGCGGAGCCGACGGTTATTGTTTGCGACCGCGGGACGATGGATGTCTCAGCCTACATGAAGCCTGAAATGTGGGAAGACATCACACATGCCGTTGGTACGACGACGGAAGAGCTGCGGGACGGCAGGTATGATGCCGTACTCCATTTGGTGAGTGCGGCCGACGGCGCCGAACAGTTTTACACAACAAACAATAATGCCTCGCGCAATGAGGCGGCCGACGAGAAAGGGTTGGAAATAGCCCGTGAGCTGGACAAAAAAGTCATCAAGGCCTGGACGGGGCATTCACATCTGCGCGTCATCAATAACCAGGAGGATTTCGACAAGAAGATCAATCGTGTATTGAAAGAAATAAGCCATGTCCTGGGTCTCCCTCAACCCATTGAAGAGGAGCGGAAATACATTGTTGAAGTCATCGGTGAAATGCCCGAGAGTATCGAAAGCTCTATTACGCAGACGTATCTGGTCGCAGAACCGGACAGCGAAATCAGGCTCAGAAGACGTAACTGGCAGGGAAAGGTCGTGAATGTCCATACCACGAAAAAGCGGATTTCGGCAATGGAGCAGCTGGTCACAGAGCGTCAAATCTCCAATAACCTCTACGAATCAATGCTGCAACAAGCCGACCCGTATCGACAAACGATTCGCAAACAACGTCGCAGTTTCATTTGGAAAGGGCAGTATTTTGAGTTGGACACCTATCAAGAGCCGCTTGGAGGGCTAATGATTCTGGAGGCCAAGGGCATTGCCTGCCATGAAGAGGTGCGTCTCCCGGACTTCTTGAGGGTTGTGGAAGACATCACGGGCAACGAACGGTATTACAACTATCATTTGGCGCTGAGGCGTTGAAAACTGCTGTCATTCAGCTCCAAAACGGGCGGTTCCTTCCTGGGAGAAACCGTTAAGTGTGTCTTCTGGGGAGCAGCCGCTAAATGTATTCATCGCCTCGCTTCATCTGTACCTCATTGACGAATTTGCGCACCATGGCCGACGAGTCTTCTTTCTTGCAAATCATCAGTACATTGCCGTGTTCTGCGACGATGTAGCCGTCGAGCCCGTTGATGACAGCCAACTTCCCTTTCGGGAGCCTCACGACGTTGCTGCGACAGTCTTCAAAAATAACGTCGGAGTCAATGACCACGTTGTCATCTTCTGCCTTGCATTTGGTCTCATAGACGGCGTGCCACGAGCCGATGTCTGCCCAACCGAAACGGCAGCCCATGACATATACATTATCAGACTTCTCCAGAATGCCGTCGTCAAGCGACATGTTGGGGTAAGAGCAAAAATTCTCGTTGATGAATTTCTGCTCCTCCTTAAATGTCCATTCGGAATGTTCTTTGTCGAATTTTCGCAAGACGGCGGGCAAGACCTTTTGCAGACTGTTGCGCAGGGTTTTGAGATTGGACAGAAAAAGTCCGGTGTTCCAGTAGAACTCGCCGCTTTCCATGAACATCTTTGCAAAGTTCCGCTCGGGTTTTTCGGTAAATGACTTGACTTTGCACACGGCTTTGTTTCCTGTCTGTTCGCCCAGTTGGATATAGCCGTATCCTGGCTCTGGCCGTGAGGGCTTGATGCCCATGGTCAGCAAGAAATCGTTTTGGGCGACGAAGTCTAGGGCATTTTCAATGTCTTTGATGAATACGTCTTCATCGGTGATCAGCTGGTCGGCAGGCGTGACCACGATGCTTGCATTTTCGTTCAGTTTCCCGATGCGGTGGGTGGCCCATGCCATGCTTGGTGCCGTGTTTCGGTGGATGGGCTCTGCCAAAATGTTGTTTTTAGGGAGTTTCGGCAATTGTTCTTTTACCAGATGGAGGTATTCTTTATTGGTTGAGATGAAGATGTTCTCGCCGGGCACGATTTTCGAGAATCGCTCAAAAGTTTGTTGCAGCAGCGACTTCCCTGTTCCGAAAAAGTCGACAAACTGTTTCGGGCATTCGCTTCGGCTGTAGGGCCAGAGGCGGCGTCCCTTTCCGCCAGCGAGAATCACACAATAATAATTCGTATGGGTCATATAAGGTCATTGGTTTGATTTCGCTTACGAATATACAACTAATATCATGAATACACAAAAGAAAATGTGAAAATTTTTCAAATTCCTTGAATTTCTTTCAAAAGAGGCGGGAAATGGATGGAAAATGGCTCTTGAGGTGTGGATTTTCGAATATCGTGGGCGTTTCATGCGGTGAGAAAGATGCATGAAAAGTCTGGCGGCGTGGAAAGACAAAAGCGGGGGGAACTTTTTGAAGTCTCCCCCGCTTTTGTGGTCGGGATGAGGCGACTCGAACGCCCGACCCCTACGTCCCGAACGTAGTGCGCTACCAACTGCGCTACATCCCGATGGTATAAATCCGCGTGCAAAGGTATAATAAAAATCTGAGAAAACAAATATTTTTTTGTGCTAAAAATATTTTTTGTGCTAAAATCTACGGTCTTAGGGGAGAAAAAGGGTCGATTGTTTTGTATAATCGGCTGTTTTTTTTACCTTTGCACATAAAACCCTATAAGAAGAATAAATGAAAAAGGTCACGATTAAAAAGGTTGAAAACAAACGCGATTTAAGAGATTTTATAGAGTTTCACTACGATTTGTATGCGGGGAACCGTTTTGATGCCCCCAACTTGTTTAGCGACGATATGCGGACACTGAGCAAGGAGAGCAATGCCGCGTTCGACTTCTGCGATGCGGAATATTTTCTTGCCCTGGACGAGAGGGGAAAGGTCTGCGGACGTGTTGCCGCAATCATCAATCGCAGTGCCAATGAGAAGTGGCAGCGCAAGTCGGTGCGCTTCGGATGGATCGATTTTGTTGATGACTACGAGGTGTCGGCGGCCTTGCTGGAGGCTGTTGAGAACTATGGGCGGCAACATGGGATGACCGAAATCATCGGCCCGCTAGGTTTTACGGACATGGACCCGGAGGGAATGCTCATCGAAGGTTTCGACCAGCTCGGCACGATGGCTACGATCTACAATTATCCCTATTACCAGAGGCACATGGAGGCATTGTCTGGCTATGTCAAAGACAATGACTATGTGGAATGGAAGGTGTATATCCCAGAGAAGATACCGGAGCGTCTGGTCAAGATTTCCGAGATGATACAGCAACGCTATAACTTGCATGTGAAGAAGGTGACCAAGGAGGACGTTTTCAGCGGCGATTATGGCAAGCGGATCTTCGACGTGGTCAACGCAACGTTCAAAGACCTTTATGGCTATTCAAAATTGACGGACAGGCAAATTGACCAGTATGTGAAAATGTATTTCCCGATGATTGACCTGAACCTTGTCACACTGATTGAAGACCGTAATGCCGACAACAAGGTCGTTGGCATCGGCATCACGTTGCCATCGCTGACTCGGGCTTTGCAGAAATGCCGCCGCGGCCGCCTCTTCCCGTTTGGGTGGTGGCATGTGTTGCGTGCCATCAAGTTTCATAAGACAAAGGTGGTCGACCTGCTCCTGGTGGGTGTCTTGCCCGAATACCGAAGCAAGGGCGCAAATGCCCTGCTTTTCTACGACTTGATCCCCTATTACCAAAAATATGGCTTTGAATGGGGAGAAAGTCATGTGGAGATGGAGATGAATTCCGGCGTACAGAACCAATGGCAGTATTTTGACTCTGAACTGCACAAGCGCCGCCGTTGTTATAAGAAAAATTTGTAGAAACGACTCAAAAAAAACAATTTTTACGACATGAATCAAGAAGCAGACCTGCAAGAAGCCCTTCAAACACCTGTAGCATATACTGATGAAAACATCCGCCACTTGTCCGACATGGAACATGTGCGTACGCGCCCGGGCATGTACATCGGGCGGCTGGGCGACGGCTCGCTGGCGGAAGACGGGATCTATGTCTTGTTGAAAGAGGTGATCGACAACTCTATTGATGAGTTCAAGATGAATGCGGGAAAGCGGATAGAGATCGATATTGACGAAGACTTGCGAGTGTCGGTGCGCGACTATGGGCGTGGCATACCACAGGGAAAGTTGATTGAGGCGGTGAGCGTGCTGAACACAGGCGGGAAGTACGACTCAAAGGCTTTTAAGAAGAGCGTCGGGCTCAATGGCGTAGGCGTAAAGGCGGTAAATGCCCTAAGTCTGAGGTTCGAGGCGAGGAGCTACCGCGACGGCAAGGTGCGCCGGGTCGTTTTTGAGCGAGGAATGCTTCAAAGCGATACGACCGAGGCTACCGATGACGAAAACGGGACGTACATCTTTTTTGAACCCGACAACACGCTGTTCCTCAATTATTCCTTCCATCGGGACATTGTTGAGACGATGTTGCGCAATTATACTTATCTCAACACCGGGCTGACCATTATGTATAATGGCAAGCGCATCCTCAGCCGCAATGGGCTGGAAGACTTGCTCACCGACACGATGACGACGGACGGGCTTTATCCGATCATCCACATGAAAGGCGAGGACATCGAGATTGCATTCACGCATACGAACCAGTATGGCGAGGAATACCACTCGTTTGTCAACGGCCAACACACCACACAGGGCGGAACGCACCAAAGTGCCTTTAAGGAGCACATGGCAAAGACCATCAAGGATTTTTTTGGCAAGTCGTACGAATACGGGGACATCCGAAACGGGCTCGTCGCCGCGATTGCCATCAATGTGGAAGAGCCGATGTTTGAAAGCCAGACCAAGATAAAGCTCGGCTCGTTGACCATGTCGCCCAATGGAGAGTCCATCAACAAATATGTAGGTGACTTCATCAAGCGCGAGGTCGACAACTTCCTGCACATCCACAGCGATATAGCAGAAGTGATGCAGGGGAAAATACAAGACAGCGAGCGCGAGCGCAAAGCCATGGCAGGCGTTGCCAAGCTGGCGCGTGAACGTGCCAAAAAGGCAAACCTCCACAATCGCAAGTTGCGCGACTGCCGTATACATTACAGCGACGTGAAGAACAATCGCAAGGAAGAAAGCTCAATCTTCATCACCGAGGGCGATTCGGCAAGCGGGAGCATCACGGCAAGCCGCGATGTCAATACCCAAGCGGTATTTTCGTTAAGAGGAAAGCCCAAAAACACTTTCGGGCTGACCAAGAAAGCCATATACGATAACGAGGAGTTCCATTTGCTGCAATCGGCTTTGGACATAGAAGACGGGCTCGACACGCTGCGCTACAACAAGGTTATCGTGGCGACCGATGCCGACGTCGACGGGATGCACATCCGGCTGTTGATGATAACGTTTTTCCTGCAATTCTTTCCCGAACTGATCAAGAAAGGGCATGTCTATGTGCTGCAAACGCCGCTGTTCAGGGTGCGCAACCGCCGCACCAAGGTCAAGAACAGGAAAGTGCTCGAGGAAGAGGCCAGGAAAGAGGCGGCGCAGGGCAAGAAGAGCGATTTCATTACGCGTTATTGTTACAATGAGGCCGAGCGCATCGCCGCCATCGAGGATTTGGGTCCCGACCCGGAAATCACGCGATTTAAAGGCCTTGGCGAAATCGACTCAAAGGAATTTGTCAACTTCATCGGCCCGGACATGCGCCTGGAACAAGTGACACTGCATAAAAACGACCAAGTGCAGAAACTCTTGGAATATTATATGGGCAGCAATACCATGGAGCGTCAGAATTTCATCATCGACAACTTGGTAATAGAGGAAGACCGTCCTGAGGAGAAGGAGGACTTTGACTAAAGACAAGTTGCGGTGCCATGGCATTTTCATGTTTTTATTAACATCAACCTCATGAAGCGAATATTTTATCTTATCATCTTGTCGTGCCTGCATGTTATCTCGTCTGGAGCGCAGATACAATTGGATTTCGGCAAGAAAAGTCCGTTGACCAAACTTCAAGTGGCTGAGGTGGCAATCAAAAACCTCTATGTCGACACAGTCAATGAAAACAAACTGGTGGAAGATGCCATTCGTGGCATGATTGGCAAACTGGACCCGCATTCCAGCTACTCAACCCCGAAGGAGGTGAAAGCCATGAGCGAGCCGTTGCAGGGGAATTTTGAAGGCATCGGCGTGCAGTTCAACATTATTGAAGACACGCTCATCGTCATACAAACAGTTGCAAACGGCCCCTCCGAGAAGGTCGGCATACAGCCTGGCGACCGCATTGTCAGCGTGGGCGACTCTGCCATTGCCGGCGTGAAGATGGCGCGCGAGGACATCATGAGGCGATTGCGCGGGAAAAAAGGGACGAAGGTGAAGCTAGGCATCATACGAAGAGGTATTGCCGGCAAGCTGAATTTCACTGTCACGCGTGATAAAATACCCGTGCATACGGTTGATGCCTGCTATATGATACAGCCGCAGGTCGGCTATATTCGTTTGAGTAGCTTTGGAGCGACGACTTACGAGGAGTTTATGGCAGGTGTCAAGAAACTGAGGAAAAATGGTGCAAAAACATTGCTGCTGGATTTGCAAGATAATGGCGGCGGATATTTGCAGTCGGCGGTTCAAATCGCGGGCGAATTTCTAAGAAAAGGCGATTTGATTGTCTATACCAATGGGCGAAAAGTGCCTAAATCCACCTATAGGGCACCCACCCAAGGCAGTTTGCTGGACATGGAAGTACTCGTGTTGGTCAATGAGTTTTCTGCCTCTGCATCCGAAATCCTTGCCGGTGCGATTCAAGACCACGACAGGGGCATCATCGTGGGCAGGCGCTCGTTTGGGAAAGGATTGGTGCAACGGCCAGTCGACTTGCCCGACGGGTCAATGATAAGACTCACGGTAGCGCATTATTATACGCCGTCGGGGCGATGCATCCAAAAGCCTTACACCAAAGGTGCCTTGAAAGAATATGAAATGGATTTGGAAAACCGTTTGAAAAACGGTGAACTGACCAACCGAGACAGTATACATTTTGCCGACTCCCTTCGATTTTACACCTTAAACCGCCGGCGTGTAGTATATGGAGGCGGCGGCATCATGCCCGACCATTTTGTGCCGCTGGACACGACACAATACACCCGGTTTTATCGACAAATGTCGGCTAAAAGCATTGTGGTGAACACCAGTCTGAGGTATATTGATAAAAATCGTGGCCAATTGAAGCGCAAATACCCGACTTTTGAAGCGTTTAGGAAAAATTTCAGCGTGCCGAAAGAGGTGATGGATGAAATTTTGGCTGAGGCTGAGAAAGAAAAGATCAAGCCGAAAGATGATGCCGAGCTCCAGCAAACCGTACCTGTGCTGCAAATTCAGTTTAAGGCGCTCATCGCCAGGGATTTGTGGGAATTGAGTGAATATTTTACGATTGTGAATGAGCAAAGCCACATCGTTCAGCGGGCATTGGCCATATTGGGATAAAGGCCTGTGCAGCTGCCGACTGAACTTACGCGACACGGCATCACGCCATGTATTGGGCGTATTGTGGTGAAATTCCCAGTAGAAGTATCTGAGCGGAAAGTTCTGCTTTATCAGCTTTCAACTTTCGTTAACCAAATTAACGGGTTTAAAGTAAAAAACGTCCTCGAAAACCGTAAAACAAGTTGTTGAGGACGTTTTTTACTTTTTTGATTGTCGGCTTACTGATGTTCAAAATTCCAGTTCGTTGTCTTCGTCATTTTCAGTTGTCTCCCATGGCAGATAAATCAGCCTGGTTCTCCTTCAAAACGGGAGGTCTATTTTGTCCATACTCTAGAAAGAAGTTTTAAGTCAACGCAGTATTACATCCCGTGGGTTTTTCCAGTACTTTCATCAATTCCACGGGCTCTTCTGGAAATAGCGTCACCTTTTCGTCCTTTCCATAGAAGACAGTCAATTCATCATAGAAACGCCGATTTTCAAGTTCAAAACGTTGAATATCAGGAAGTTTCAAGTTCATATCCATAAATCCGAAGGCAGCGCGACAATGCAACTCGCCATTGCCAAACCTTATCGATTTGCGGCCGATTAAGGTATAATGAGAAGCCAAAAGAACGCAGGCAAAACAGATTGCAGCTTGCCAAACCTCAGTCAA
>ONQK01000032.1 GCA_900319895.1 uncultured Prevotella sp.
CTTTTTTTCGTCCTTTTTTTGCTTCTCGTTTTCTGCCTCTTCACGCTTGCGCTCGGCCTCATCTTTTTGCCGCTGTTTTTCAGCAGCTGTGAGCACGATTCCCGTCCCAGCGGTTTCTTCTATATTACGGACTTTATGAACTCCTTCAACTATTGGCGGTGTCTCTTCATTG
The DNA here is from genome assembly GCA_900319895.1 of uncultured Prevotella sp. GTDB lineage: Bacteria > Bacteroidota > Bacteroidia > Bacteroidales > Bacteroidaceae > Prevotella. The sequence goes on from ONQK01000032.1 coordinate 173, forward strand.
GCGAACAAATCGTCGCTGAGCGGCTTTCCTGCACAATTTTCATTGCCTTTTGCCAGCAATCCCAAGACGGTATTCAATTCTCCATTATGAGGTATCATGTCGGTATTGCTGGAGGTGATGGTCTGCGTAACGAATCGTGCGATGCGGATTTTCTCCACGTTGATATTGTGCCGGAAGGCTACCTCAATATTTTTCATATTAGAGCCGCCGCCCGTCAAGACAATGCCGCCCAGCAGTTTGTCGATGTCATATTTCTGAGATTCCACCTGAAAGCGCACATTCTGTATGATTTCATTGACCCTTCCCTCTATGATCTCTATGAACTTGGTATTTTTCACTCTTCGTTCCGCGTCAATAGGAAGTTCTAGCTTCTCGTCAATGGCCTCTACAGAGGTGAAGGCACTGCCGTATTTGCGTTTCATGGCCTCCGCCTCTTCTTCTTCCATTTGCAGGGACATGATGTCTTTCGTTATGTTCCTGCATCCTAATGGGATGACGGAGAGATGGCGCAAAATGTTTTTATGGTAGACTGAAACCGTTGTCGTTTCAGCTCCCAAGTCCACGAGCACACAGCCCGAGCGCCGCTCCGCCTCAGTCAATACACTTTCTGCCAAGACCAGCGGTGCGATATACAGGTCTGCGATGCCTATCACGTTTTCAAGGCATTGGTTGAGCTTTTGGTAGAACGAATGGCGCCATAAGATGTTCAGGAAATGTCCTTCCAAGCGAGTACATTGTATGCCTACCGGGTCAAGCAGGTTTTGGTGGTCGACTTTATATTCCTGCGTAATGGCATCTAGGATTTCCTGGTCATAATATTCCATGCTACGGTTTGAGTCCATGAGTTGGTTGACCATGTCTTGGGTTACTTTCTCCTCGGTTTCAAACTCTCTGACAATAACATTTTGCTTGCCCAGTATAGACTGGCCTCCCACACCGACATACACTTGTGTTATCTCGGTCTTCAATGCCATTTTCAAACGCTTGATTATATTGGAAAGCGCAAGAATTGTCTTGTCAGTGTTATAAACCACCCCTCTGCGAATACACGACGACGCATTTTCCTGCTCCACGGCCAATATCGTAATGCTGCCGTCAACGTTCTTCGTTCCGGCGATGCCCGTCATCTTGGACGACCCCAACTCAACTGCAACAATAAACTGTTTTGCCATACGCTATATGTTTTTATTTTTTTTACAAATTATCTGATTATCAAACTCTAAATTTATATAAGAATATTTATTCCAACCGACTTTGGAAAGTCCGTATTGATAGAATTTCATCAACCTGTCCAATTTCGCAGCCAAGAACTTCTCTACTTGCTCGCGATGCCTCTCTTTTTTCCTCAATTCGGGCAAATAGCCTAAAAAGACGACATGCTCGCCTACTCTCGGCACCAATTCAATGCCCAAGTCATGAAGGACGTTGATTTGAACGATTTGATCTTTCCACAACTCGTGCCCCATGATCCATGTCGCCACCTTGGGCAGATAGGAGGCTGCAAAAGCGCGGCTGATGTGCCCCGTTGCAACGATCAGGTCTGAAGTGTAGTGAGAATGGGGCAGGATGCCGCCATTATCGTCCAAGTAATAGTCGTCACCCTCCTCACTTTTTATCCTGACAATGGGGAGGCGCTGGGTGATTTCAATGTTCACATGACCGTTTTGCATCAAATAACATTCTGCACTTTGCACAAACGGACTGCTTTTCAGCAACTCCTCAACCCTTCGCGGATTGATTTCACACACTGGCTTCTCCAGTGGGTAGATTTTCTTTTTTTCAAGCAAGTGCCGCAGTTCCTCTTTGTTCAAAAAGCCATTGGTATTCTCATCTTGGATATCTATCGGCACTTTCTTGCACACTTTTGCGGACACATCGGGCTGATTGAACGATGTAACGGCAAAAATGAGATATACCGCCAACAGTACATCCAGTAAGATCATCAATGTCTTCTTCCAAATACGCATCTTATCTTGTCTTCGTTCTAAAAAATCATTCTAACATCAATGCTTTCTCTCATTTAGCTGACATCAACTCCGCCATCTGCGGAACCAGATTGTCCAAGTCGCCGGCACCGAGCACGATGAGCACGTCGAAGTCGCGGCTGCCGACGATGTTTAGGGCCTCGTCTTTCTTTATCAACTCTTTTTGCACACCATCTGCCAAATGCTCGTAAATCAATGAAGACGTGACTCCTTCAATGGGTACTTCACGCGCTGGATAAATCTCGCAAAGCAACACTTCATCGAACAAACTGAGCGCCTGGGCAAACTCCAAGTAAAAATCTCTCGTCCTGGTATAAAGATGGGGTTGGAACATCGCCGTTATCTTACGATGCCGGTAGAGCTGCCGCATGCTTTTGGCGCTTTCCAATATTTCCTTAGGATGATGGGCATAATCGCTCAACAAGACGTGACGAGCCGTATTGACCTTGAAGTCAAAACGCCGCTCAACGCCCAAGTAGCTGCCAATCCCCGCCGACAATTCCTCGTCAGTGCATCCTGCCAACTGTGCCATCGCCATAGCGGCAATCGCATTGTCAATATTGACCGGGATGGGGTGCCCCAAACATACATCATGGACGACACCCTTAGGAGAGACAAAGTCGAAAAGGATTTTGCCATTGTCTATCCGGATGTTTTCGGCATGAAAATCACCTGCCTCGCGTGAATACTCATAAACCCTCACGCCTGCCTGTACGGCCGGTTTTAATTTCAGCCCTTGGTGTACGATCAGTGCTCCATTTGGCTGAATTAATGACGTATAATGCCCAAAACTCTCCAAATAGGCCTCTTCCGTCCCATAGACATCAAGATGATCGGGGTCCGTGGAGGTAATGACACTTATCCAAGGCGAAAGCCAGTGGAAGGAGCGGTCGAACTCGTCTGCTTCGATGACGACATAGCGGCTGTCGTCCGATAAAATATAGTTGGTGTTATAATTCTTAGATATACCTCCCAAAAAAGCATTGCAGCCTTGTCGGCTTTGGTGCATGATGTGCGCACACATCGTTGACGTACTGGTCTTACCGTGTGTTCCTGCCACACAAAGGCCTTTGTTCGAGCGCGTCAACGTGCCCAAAAGCTGAGCACGTTTTTGTATTTCAAATCCATGGGCACGGAAATATTTCAATTCTTCATGGTCATCGGGGATCGCGGGCGTGTAAACCACTAAAGTCGTGGCTTTTTCCAGACAAAATGATGGTATCTGCTCCACACTTTCTTCGTAATGCAGCAACACGCCTTCCTTTTCCAATTGCTCGGTCAGCGGTGTCGAAGTCTTGTCGTAACCGGCCACTGCCACACCACGACGGACAAAATAGCGGACAAGTGCGCTCATCCCTATTCCTCCTGCACCAACAAAATAAACGGCCTTTATCTCCTCCAAAGTCATATCGTTTCGTTAGTTTTTGCCAGATTAATTACTTCTTTTGCTATTATTTCAGCAGAATTGGGCAATGCCATCTTACGGATGTTCTCGCTCAATCGCCTCAACTGTTCCTCGTCTGCAGCCAATGCCACCATTTTGTCGAAAAGTGAAGCCGGAGCATCTGCATCTTTCACCAACACGGCAGCATCTTTTGTCGCCAATGCCATAGCGTTTTTCGTTTGATGGTCTTCCGCCACATTCGGGGAAGGTACCAGCACGACAGGCTTGCCTATCAGGCAAAACTCGCTGATGCTGCCAGCGCCAGCCCGGCTCACCACCAGGTCGGCCGCACGATAAGCAACCCCCATGTCGCTGATGAAGTCGAAGACTTTCACATTTTCCAATGGCCCAACAGACTGTAAACGTTCCAGAATTGCCGTGTGATAGGCTTTCCCCGTCTGCCAAATCAATTGGACTTGGCTCCTTTTGAGCTGACCAAAGTGGCTTAAAATGCTTTCGTTCAACGTTTTTGCGCCCAAACTGCCGCCTATCAGCAAAATGGTCTTTTTCTCTGGATTCAAGCCAAATTGCCGAATAGCATCTTCGCGCGAGAGGGCTGTGTCCAAAAGGTTTTGACGCACAGGATTGCCCGTCAACATCATTTTCTCTTTCGGGAAAAAGCGTTCCATGCCCTCATACGCCACACAAATCTTCGCCGCTTTCTTTGCGAGCAATTTGTTGGTCACACCGGCATACGAGTTCTGCTCTTGCAACAGACAGGGAATCCCCATAGCGGCACATTGGTTCAACGTCGGTCCGCTAGCATAGCCGCCAACGCCTACCGCCACTGACGGACGAAACTTACGAATAATCTCCCGCGCCAAACGCTGACTTTTCCAGATTCTGTAGAAGACTGCCACATTGCGCCACAACCGTTTCCGGTCAAAGCCGCAAATGGGCAAGCCCTTGATGGCGTAACCCGCCGCCGGAACCCGCTGCATCTCCATCCTGCCTAAGGCTCCGACAAATAGGATTTCGGCATCTGGACGCATCGCACGGACAGCATTGGCAATGGAGATGGCTGGAAAAATGTGTCCGCCGGTTCCACCGCCACTGATGATTACCCGAAGTTGATTATTCATAAACATTTACAATTTAGGGCAAAGTTAATGAAAAAATGGCTGGAAAACAAGATTTTAAGGAACTTATTTTCAATATTTTATTGAAAGTTCAAAAACGGGATGTGTTTACTAGGTAAAAATCAAAAAAAACGACGGTTTTCAACCGACGAAAACGACCAAATCATCGACAATGTCACGAACAAATAAAGCAATGTACGAGCTTCCGGAGTAATGATGGATAACATTTTAACATTTTATCAATCAATGTCTTACAAAAAATCAGCAATAAAGATTATTTAAGAAAAAAGAATGAAAGAATTATTTCTTCAACTCAATCCTAAAAGTAGTCCCCCTTCCGATTTCAGAATTTTTAACATAGATTTTACCTTCATGGTATTCTTCCACAATACGTTTTGCCAATGAAAGTCCGAGCCCCCAACCTCGCTTTTTGGTTGTAAAGCCTGGCCTGAACACATTGCTGACATCTTTCTTCTTGATGCCTTTTCCCGTGTCAATCACATCAATGACAGCCTTCTTGTCGGTGTCTTCGACATGTAAGGTAATGGTTCCGGGAGCGCCGTTCATGGCATCGACTGCATTTTTGGCAAGATTTTCGATTACCCATTCAAAAAGGGAGTCGTTTATCTTCACCACAACGTCGTTTTCAGGGAATTCTTTTAGAATTTGGACATTGTTCGGTATACGCCGACCCATGTAATTGATGACGTTGTCCATCACCGTGTTCAGGCTTGATGGCACCGGCTCCGGGAGCGACCCTATTTTCGAGAAGCGGTCGGCAATCAGTTGGAGCCTCAACACGTCTTTCCCCATTTCGGGAATCAGTTCATCGTTGGGATAGTTCTCCTTCAAGATTTCTGTCCATGCCATGAGGCTGGAAATCGGCGTACCGAGCTGATGTGCCGTTTCTTTCGACAAGCCCACCCAAACTTTATTTTGCTCTGCCCGCTTGGATGTCAACAGCGCGAAGATGGCGATGACGACAAAGAGCATCACCACGCCCAGCTGAACGTAGGGCCATGCTGAAAGCCGTTTGATAAGGACACTGTCGTCATAGCAAACGTTGATATGGTCTTTATGCAGGCTGTCGTCCAACTCTATGCGAATGACTTTTCCGTCACGCAGCAGTTTTCCCGCCAATTTTGTCGCCAAGGCCAGGCTGTCTGCATACGCCATTTCCTTGCCATTGACATTGAGGTTCCTGAAAACGGTCACGGCACCGTTGGTGTCTGTCACGACCACCGGGATGGTGTGGTTTTCATTGATGACCTTCAGCACCAAGTTCAAGTCGGTGCTCTCATCGGCAGTGTTCAGCGAGCGCATTGCCTCGGCCCAGACCTCCATTTTGTTGCGTTCTTCTTTAGAGAGGTCGCGGACCAAAAAATGTGAGACAATTAGCGAGATGACAGCAATACATACTGCCGCTATCACAAGAACAATCTTGACTTGCCTTATTCTGTCTGTCCACTGCATGATTAATAAACGCTTTTATGCTTAAAATATTGTGTTTTAGGCCGTATAAAGACATTTTTAGTGTCAAAAAAAGACGGTTGTGAAGCTGAAATTCTCCACAACCGCCAAATGCAAGATATTAAGATGATGTCTTTAGAAAAAATAGGCTGCCGAGATTTGCCACGCATGGGCACGCCCCTTGTAGGTCTTATGCAAGTCTTTCAAATCTCCAAAAGCCTCGCCAATATTCACCTCGCCCGTCTTCCCGACAGAGGTGTTATAGTTCAATGTCAATTGAAAATTGGTAAAAAAAGTCATGCCAACACCTAAGTTTGCGCTCAAGTTGGAATCATTCAGCCGCCATTCTGCGATGTCGCGGATTAGCGTCTGCTCTTTGTCGCCCACGACAAACGAGAGTTGAGGGCCTGCGAAAAGGAAGACATTGGTGCTCTTTCCTAAGTCAAGCCCATAACGGAGGTTCAACGGGAACGAAATCTGCCGCTGATAAATGTTTTTCTTGCTCCATTCCTCAGGGATGCCTTCACGCATCTGTAATTGAGCAGAACGCTGATCAAAAAGTGCGGAAAGGTCTGCGCTGAAACCATACAAAGCCGGGATGATTGCCCGCACTGTTGGCCCGGCAAAAAATCCCAAGCGATTCGTCGTGGAGAACAATTCTTGCCCAAAGGACAATTCATTGAGGTTAACACCGGCCTTCACGCCGATTTTGACTTGTGCATGCGCCATCCTAACCCCGAACATCAAGACAAGCGC
>ONQK01000176.1 GCA_900319895.1 uncultured Prevotella sp.
AGCAAAAGATTGCTGCCGCCACCGATGATCAGCAGCGGGAAATCCTCTTGTCCGATGTATTGAGGCAATTGCGCCACCTCTTCTGCCGTTTCAAGGTCTAAAAATCGCCTGCAATGGGAAGAGAGGCCAAACGTGTTGTTTTTCAGCAAGTTATAGTTAGGGTATTCCTTCATCTCCTCTCCTCCGGTTAATATTCCACATACACCAAATGCCACGTTTTTTCTTTACGGAATTTCAATGCGATCTGCTCGCTGTTTGAAATGCCACTGACAACCAGTATTTTTTCCTTTGCATGCGTATATTTTTGTCCGTAATCAGCGTTATAAATCACACCAGAAGGGATGGGCAGCGCCAACTCCTCCCATTCCTCAAGTGTCATCACTCCTTTTAATGAACGACTTTCGTCCTCTGGGTCAGGCCCGCGGTATTCCAACGGCTCTTTGATGTGTTGCATCCGAAACAGCGAGTCGGCGGCAAACTGGCGATAAAAACTCAGGAAAGAGCTGTTCTTGCAAGTATCGAAAGGCTCATCTTCAATCCCCTCCAGCATCCATTTCCCCTCATTTTTGGAAAAGACAAACTGCTGGATGACTTTTTTATCCAAAAATATCTTTTCCAGCACCACCAAGTTCAACGACGTGTCTTGCGACAGCTCCAACTGCTGCATACAGTCCACCAGCATTGTCGAATAGCCTTGCTGAAAGAAGAATCTCTCGGCTTTCCACTGCGACCTTTCAATGTAGGTCGTCTGGTTGCCGCGACGCACAGGCAATGGGAAGACGATGCGCTCGCGCTGTAAGTTCGGGCGCTCGGCAAAGAAAAACAAAAAATCGCTGAAAACCTCGTCCATCTTCTTCGGTGCAGGCATCCCCACGGTTTCGTCTTCACGCTCATCAAACCACATGGTGTCGCCGGAACACTCGCCGCCACCCTTCGTCTCCACCGACTTCTTGTCGCCACATGCCATCAATGTTAAAAACGCTATAAACAAAAGTGGAGACATTGCCCCAAGAGTCCATTTTTTCATCTTAAATTCCCTAATTATCTATAAAATTTCCGCAAAATTACACATTTATTTCTATTTATAACAGCTTTTTTTTCAAAAAATATTACCTTTGCATCGTTTTAGATTGTTAAAATCGTTGCAATGAAAATTATATAAACGTATGTTACTCGAAAAAATAGAAATCCTACTTGATGAAGTTCGGCAAATGCAAGCCGGCAATGCAGCGGAAATAGAAGCGCTGAGACTCAAGTACCTCAGCAAAAAGGGAGCCATCAACGAGCTGATGGCCGATTTCAGGAACGTCGCCGCCGACCAGAAAAAAGCCATCGGCGTAAAGATCAACGAGCTCAAACAAGCCGCGACGACACGCCTGAACGAGCTCAAGGAACAATGCGACAACACGGCTCCAAGCGAGGACGAGATAGACCTCACACGGACAGCATACCCCATAAGACTGGGCACGAGGCACCCTTTGACCATTGTCAAGAACAAGATTGTAGACATTTTCAGTCGCATGGGATTCACTATTTTCGAGGGGCCGGAGATTGACGACGACCTGCACGTTTTCACCAAGCTCAACTTTGCCCCCGACCATCCCGCGCGCGACATGCAAGATACATTCTTCATCGAGCAAAACGCCGAGAACCACGTCACGAAAAACGTCATCCTCCGCTCGCACACCTCCAACGACGAAGTGCACTACATGGAGACGCACGAGCTGCCCATCCGCATGATTTGCCCGGGAAGAGTATACAGAAACGAAGCCATCAGCGCGCGCGCCCACTGCTTCTTCCATCAAATCGAGGGGCTATACATCGACAAAGGCGTCTCGTTCACCGACCTGAAACAAGTCTTGCTCTCTTTCGCCCGCGAACTTTTCGGCAACGACACCAAAATCCGGCTGCGGCCAAGCTATTTCCCTTTCACCGAGCCCAGCGCCGAGATGGACATCTCGTGCCACATCTGCGGCGGAAAAGGCTGCGGATTCTGCAAACACACGGGCTGGGTCGAAATCCTGGGCTGCGGAATGGTCGACCCAAACGTACTCGAGGCTTGCGGAATTGACAGCAGCATCTACACCGGCTATGCTTTCGGCTTAGGCGTGGAACGCATCACCAACCTCAAATTCCAAGTGGCAGACCTGCGCATGTTCTCGGAAAACGACATCAGGTTCCTCCACGAATTTGAAGCCGCGAACTAAGACATCAACCGAGACCAAAAGGGAACTTCTGCCCAACAAAAACTTCGACGCGGCAGAATCCCTTTATATATTATCTAAGGTGTATGGCACGGGTAACACTCTTCACGAAAAGCTACATCTCGATCATGATTGCCAACTTCCTGCTCAGCTACGGATTTTGGCTGCTCATCCCCGTATTACCCTTCTTTCTCAAGGAAAACTTCAGCTGCACGGAAAGCATGCTAGGATTTCTGCTATGCAGCTACACCATCTCGGAGCTATGCGTCCGCCCTTTCTCGGGCTATATTCTCGACGCTTTCCCCCGGAAGCCACTCTACCTTTTTTTCTATTTCCTCTGCGCCACACTATTCCTCGGCTATATTTTAGCAGGCACACTCACCCTTTTCCTCATTATCCGCATGATACACGGCGGTGCCTTCGGCGGCGTAAGCGTCGGCGGCAACACCCTCGTGGTAGACATCATGCCCAGCGAGCGGCGCGGCGAAGGGCTGGGCTATTTCGGACTGACCAACAACGTAGCCATGGC
>ONQK01000074.1 GCA_900319895.1 uncultured Prevotella sp.
GATGGTTGCCCCACGAAAAGGTAAAATGATCGATGAGCGGAATGCAGGCCAAAAAAAGCACGGTACCCAGCAATGCTGTCAACAAAACGTAAGAGCGGATGAGGCAAACGCGGGCGGCGAGCTGGTCTTCTTCTTTCCCATAGCTGTCGGCAATCATTTTAACGCCACTAACGGGCAGCCCGAGATTTGTGGCATCGGAAAAGAGGCGGGTGGCAGAAGAGAATATGGCTGAAAGTCCGAAGCCGTCTGGCCCCAGCAAGACCGCGGCCAGTTTGTTGCGCAAGATATTGACAGCGATGCCCAAGGTTTGAACACTACCGAACAAGCCTGCATACTTCAATATGTGAGTATAATTCGTTTTTGACATACGGCGAGCCTATCGAAAGACGGCACAACTAACTATTTCATATAATAACGCAAGAAATTGGGTTTTTATTATTCTCCGAATCCTTTATTGAGCATTGCTTTCACCTCAGACGATTTTAAAACGGATGCGAAACGAGCGCTTTTCCTCGTCCCAGTTGGTTCCAAGCATTTCAAAACGCCCTATTTGAGCCGTTGAACGGACGTGTTTGCCGATGCACGGACACACGTCATAGTCACCTATTCTGACTAGACGGATGGTTGGGGAGGCATCCTCCGGCAGCTTGCTTGCATCCACCTCTGGAGGCAGCTGGCTCCGGTCTACGAACTCAAAACTCACCGGCATGTCAGCCGCAATCAACTCGTTCATGCACCGCTCTATTTCACGCTCGGCGCGACGGTCCGGGCACGCGTCGAGGAGATAGCTTATTTTGCTCTTTTTTCGCTCAATGTGTGCATTTCTCGAGCGTTCACATCCGAACATCCGCATCATCAGCTGGTTGAGCAGGTGCTCTGCGGTGTGTGCGGGCGGAAATTCTTCTTTGTCATGCCCATTGAGCGTGTAGTTCATCGGTTCTTCTTTCATTTGAATTAAATTTTATCTTGAAAACAGACGATGCCAGCGGCGAAAGGACTACTTCAACGGGCTGGTTTGACTTAAGGCAAAGGTCTGTCGCCTCGCCTGTGAACAGTTCCGTTGCCTTCCAAAGGCCTTCCTTCATCTGCAAATGTTCAAAAGCATGCGGTGGGATAGTGATGTCGAGCGTTGTGTCTTCGCTCGAGAAGTTTGCCGCAACGAGCAGCAATTCGTCGTCTTTTTTACGCAAAAAAACGAACTGACGTGCCGCCAAGTGCGGATTGACGTACATTAGGTCAAACATTTCGCCTGCAAAGACAGCTTTTTCCGTTGTCGCCAGGAACAATATTTTTTGATAGAATGCCTTTGTTTCTCGGGCTTCATCACTTTGGTTCCTTGGTTCAAAATAACCATCGATCAACGTCTGAAGGCTCCAATAGTCAAAAATTGTCGTCCGTCCGTCTTCGCCGCTAAATCCTTCAATGTCCATGCCCCGTTCCCCAAACTCCTGTCCTGCATAGATCATCAACGGGTTTTTCCCCAGCAAAGCCATTACCGTCATTGCCGGAAACGCTTTTCGGGCATCCTTGGAGAAGAAGTCCGAGGCGATGCGTTGTTCATCATGATTTTCCAGGAAATAGAGCATTTGGCTGCGAAAATGGTCTGTTCGCTGCCATTGACAAGTGATGTCTGCCGCCGGACGATGATTTTCGACGATGCCACGAAGACAATCGTACATGCCGACTTTATCGTAAAGATAGTCAAATCCGGCTGCCAGGAACTGTTCATAAAGTCCTGGTTGATAGACTTCACCGATGATTTCCAAATTCGGGAATTGCATTTTGAGCTTTTCAACGGCCCATTTCCAAAAAGGCAAAGGCACCATTTCTGCCATGTCACAGCGAATGCCGTCAATACCCTTTGATGCCCAAAACTGCAATATTTGCAACATTTTCCCCCAAGTGTCCGGCAGAGGCTCGAAATGCGCCTGTCGAGTGCCGTCAGCACAATAATCAACGCCATAATTCAGCTTAATTGTCTCATACCAGTCGTTTGCCGATGGATTTCTCGCAAAACAATCGTTGCCTGTTGCCCTTGCCGGATATTCTGTATAGCCTTGAAGGTCAAATTGTGGGCAAAACGCCTCGCCGGGCAAGTAATAGAAATTGTTTTGAGGCGAAAAACACAGATTCGCATCATCATTCTCTCCCAGATCCGCCACTCGCGACGGTCGACAAGCCGAATGGTATTGACGTGCTACATGATTGGGGACAAAATCGATGATGGCTTTCAAGCCGGCGCGATGTGTGCGCTCTATGAGGCTCTCAAACTCCATCATGCGTCTGGAAACATCAGTGGCCAAATCTGGGTCGACATCGTAATAATCGGCAATCGCATACGGCGACCCCGCCCTGCCCTTCACGACGGACGGGTGTTGCCGGGGAATGCCATAAACAGAATAGTCGGTGGTTGAGGCATGGCGAATAATCCCCGTATACCAAATGTGTGTGACACCAAGGTCTTTAATCTTTCTAAGCAATTGTAGGGAAAAGTCATCAAATTTCCCACAGCCGTTTTCGGCAATCGTCCCGCCAGGTTTGCGATTGCGGTTGCGATTGCCGAAAATTCGTGGAAACAGCTGATATATAATGACTTTCTCGTTCATTTTTCCCTATTCGGCTATTCCATGTGCCGTCACGTCTTTGCTGATACGGCTTATCATGCCTTGCAGCGCCTTGCCGGGGCCACATTCCGTGAAGTCTGTGGCACCGTCGGCCACCATATTTTGCACACATTGCGTCCAGCGCACCGAACTGGTCAGCTGCGCAATAAGGTTTTGCTTGATGTCGACCGGATTAGCGTGCGGCTTCCCGTCCACATTTTGGTAAATCGGACAAACTGGCTCTTTTATCTCTGTCTTCTCTATGGCCGCCTGCAACTCGTCCTTTGCGGGTTGCATCAGAGGTGAGTGGAATGCGCCACCCACTTTCAGCGGCAAAGCCCGCTTGGCGCCTGCCGCCTTCAGCTTTTCGCATGCTTCTGCGATGGCATCGACATCGCCGCTAATGACCAATTGACCCGGGCAATTATAATTGGCAGGAACGACAATATGTCCTTCTTTGTTGACCTCGCCGCAAATGGCCTCAACCTGAGCGTCTTCCAGCCCAACGATGGCGGCCATGGTCGACGGCGACAATTCGCAGGCTTTCTGCATCGCCATTGCACGGGCATACACTAGACGTAAGCCGTCCTCAAAGCTCAACGCACCTGCCGCCACAAGTGCTGAAAATTCTCCCAGCGAATGTCCGGCAACCATGTCGGGCCTAAACTCTTCGTCCATGCACAAGGCACTGATGACGCTGTGCAAAAAGACGGCGGGTTGGGTCACTTTCGTCTGTGTCAACTCTTCGTCAGTGCCCGAAAACATGATGTCCGTAATTCTATACCCTAGAATCTCATTAGCTTTTTCAAACAATTCTCTGGCTTTAGGATTGTTGTCATACAAATCCTTGCCCATTCCGACAAACTGGGCTCCTTGCCCTGGAAAAACAAATGCTTTCATATTTTTTATGATTTGAATTATTCTATTTTATTGAAAAACGTTGCAAAAATACGAAGAAACATTGAGAAAAACGAATGATTTCAGAAGATTTACACACTGCTTTTCCCGGCAAACTTGAAAAAACAGAGTTCAAGTGCAGAATATTTGGGTGAAGCCTGTCCAAAAAGAAAAAAAAATTATATCTTTGCAACTGATATGAGCATCAAACTAACCATTGTCATTCCCGTTTTTCAGGTGGAAGACACACTTGAAAGATGTCTTGAAAGCATTGTCAGACAGAGCTCTTTTCCTGATACCGAAATCGTGTTGATAGATGACGGATCGACTGATAAAAGCGGGGATATTTGCGATAAATGGGCACAAGAGAATCAAGGCATTACAGTCGTGCATCAAGCCAATGGCGGGCTTAGCGCAGCGCGGAACATGGGAATTGAGAAGGCTCGCGGCGAGTTCCTCATGTTTGTCGACTCCGACGACTTCATTGCCGATGGAACCATAGAGGCGTTGGTGCGACGCATGGATGAGCACCAGGAGTGGGCCATGCTGGAGTTCCCTATTTTCAAATTCTATGGCGCCCCTCAAGAAAAAATGCTCAAGTTCAAAGAAAAGGTGTACACGAACATGCAGCAATATTGGTTTGAAGGGAAAGCCTATACCCATGCCTATGCCTGCAACAAAATATACCGCCGGGAGGTTTTTGAACAAGTAAGGTTTCCTGTCGGCAAAAAATTTGAGGACCTCCACGTTCTGCCATTGATCCTGAAACAGGCAAAAAGCGTGGCAACCTGCGCCCAAGGTTGCTACCACTATTGCTTTAACCCCGATGGCATCACCTACAAGGCTGATGGCGGGGCCTTGGCCAACTTGCTGGAAGCACATCTAAAATACTTGGATGAGAATGGGGAGGGAATTGACAAAACAAGCGTGGCTTTCGCCCAATATTATGCCCATGTCCTCAACATTCAGCTTGATGTCTACAAAAAAACGGCAAACATCCTACTGCCTTGGATAAAAGTGAAGCCTGTCACTTGGAAGACAAGGCTCAACAATATCATTGGAATACGAAAATTCTGCCAATTCAACCAACTCATACACAACTTGTCAATATGGAGAAACCACTGATCAGCTTCATCGTCACCTGCTACAATCTCCCGCACGAGATGATCAGAGAGTGCGTCGACAGCATCCTCAGCCTACGTCTCACGGCAGAGGAACGGGAAATCATTGTCATCGACGACGGGTCTGACACACCTGCCATCGCATGCCTCAACGACATACAAGACCACATCGTTTATTTCAGGCAGACCAACCAAGGGCTAAGCTCCGCCCGCAACGTGGGCATAGACATCGCCAAGGGCAAGTACATCCAATTCGTAGATGGAGACGACTATCTCCTGCCTCAAGCCTACGGGCATTGCCTGAACATCGTCCGCGTGCAAGACGTTGATGCCGACATGGTCATGTTCAAGGAGACACGAAAAGACAGAAGTTTTGTACCTGCAATGACAGAAACGCCGACATCGGGCGAGGAGTACATGCTACACCACAATCTCAGGGCGACGGCCTGGGGCTTTTTCTTCAAAAAAGATTTACTATTGAACCTGAGGTTCACACAGGGCATTTATCATGAGGACGAAGAATTTACGCCACAGCTGATTTTGAGGGCTGAAAGACTTTATGTCACACAAGCCGAAGCCTATTTTTACAGGGAAAGGAAGAATTCCATCACCCGGCACAAGGATTTAAAAGTGATAGAAAAAAGGCTGAAGGACAAGCTGCAAGTCATCATCAATCTCCGAGAAAAGGGCGACACAATGATTGGCATCGACCGCGCCGCCATGAACAGGAGAGTGGCACAATTGACCATGGACTACTTGTACGACTGCATCACATTGACCAAAAACGAGCAATTCGTGGAAGATAATGTCAAAATACTGACCGAGAAAGGATTTTTTCCACTGCCCAACAAAAACTACACACTCAAATACAGTATTTTTAGAAAAACAACCAATTACGGCATCGGTAGAAAACTACTGTTCAAGGTGCTGAAATACAAAAGCTAAAACATGAAAATACTTTTATTAGGCGAATACAGCAACGTTCATCATACGCTTTCCAAGGGTTTAAAAGAGCTGGGGCATGCCGTCACGGTTGCCTCGGATGGCGACCATTGGAAAAATTTTCCGAGGGACATCGACTTGGCACGGAAGACAGGAACGCTCGGGACGATTTCCTACCTCGCCAAATTGTGCCGAGCGCTGCCCCGGCTAAAAGGATATGACATTATACAGCTCATCAATCCCATATTCCTCGAACTAAAAGCAGAGCACATCACTCCAATTTACCGTTACTTGAAGCGGCGCAACAAAAAAGTAGTGCTCGGTGCCTTCGGCATGGACCACTACTGGGTAAGTGTCTGCTGTCAAGAAAAACCTTTGCGGTACAGCGATTTTAACATCGGCGACAAGCTGCGCGACACCAAAGATGCCTTAAAAGAACGCAAAGAATGGCTGGGGACAGGAAAAGAGAGGTTGAACAAGACCATTGCCCGTGAATGCGACGGCATCGTCGCCGGATTGTATGAAAACTGGATCTGCTATCATCCCCACTTCAAAGAAAAAACGATTTTCATCCCCTATCCCATCGAAATGAACCAACAACAAACGACAAAGGGAAAGACAAGCGAAAAAACAAACATCTTTATCGGCATTAACAAGACAAGAAACGAATATAAAGGCACTGACATCATGCTGGC
>ONQK01000194.1 GCA_900319895.1 uncultured Prevotella sp.
CGGTTGTAGTCGAGGATGGTGAGCTGTGAGGCCTGGAAACAAACAGCCATGAAATAGTTGTACTCCTCGTCGCCCTTGTGGTTCGGGTTCTGCTTCGCCTTTTCGGCACCGACAAGCGCAGCAGCAGCTGAACGGTGGTGGCCGTCGGCAATGTAGAGCGAAGGCATCTTGCCGAATTCCTCGGTGATCACCTTGATGTCTTCATCGTTGCTCACCACCCACAACTTGTGACCGAATCCGTCGATGGGAGCAATGAAGTCGTATTCAGGAGCTGTCGCAGCATAGCGCATAATCAAGTCGTTGAGCACTTGGTTGTCAGGGTATGCAAAGAAAACTGGCTCGATGTTGGCATCATTCACACGGACATGCTTCATGCGGTCTTCTTCTTTGTCACGGCGCGTGAGCTCGTGCTTCTTGATAGTGCCGTTCATGTAGTCGTCAACATAGGCACCTACGACCAAGCCATACTGCGTCTTGCCTTCCATCGTCTGTGCATAAATGTAGTATTGCTCCTTGTCGTCTTGCTTGAGCCAGCCTTTGTCCTGGAACATCTGGAAGTTCTCGGCGGCCTTCTCATAGACACGGGGATCATACTCACTGGTGCCCGGCTCAAAGTTGATCTCAGGCTTGATGATCCGATAGAGGCTCATCTCATTGTCGCCGGCCTCGGCACGCGCTTCATCGCTGTCAAGTACATCATAGGGACGGCTCTCTACTTTCTCTACTAAATCTTTCGGAGGACGAATGCCCTTAAATGGTTTTACTATTGCCATAATATTAAAAGAATTACTATAAATTTATAAATATCCTGCAAAAATACAGAAAAGTTCCGTATCCGCAAAAACTTTGACAAAAATCTTTTCATCCACCATTGGCGAACAACAGCCTTTTTCCACAGTTCCTCAAAATCTGCAGCTACTCAAAAAAGAAAAACCTCCCGACGACACACAAAGAACCGTGGGCACTACAACATGTATATGAATGAAGAAAAACCGAAAATGCCTTTCCCCAACCAATAAAAAACACCTCACCCCTCCCTCATCAACATAAAAATAGTCTTACCAACCAAACGGCAGTAAGACTTTCAACGAGGGTGCCCGATGGGACTCGAACCCATGACATTCAGAACCACAATCTGACGCTCTAACCGACTGAACTACGGGCACCGTGTTCACTATTTTTGCGTTAAGCGCTGCAAAGATACGATGTTTATTCGACACCACCAAATTTTTAGAACGTTTTTTTAAAAAAACACACCGCAAAGTGGACATTGCAGGCTGGCAAAAGCTACAATGGGCTGTTCAAATCAAATAGTCCGACAACTATACATATACAGAATGCGCGGGGGAATCCAAGTCTCGATTATGGTACATGACAAAGAATGAAATGATGGTGGACAACAGGCAAATGGAAGTTGGTACACCATCGGCGGCGTGAAGCTCAGCTGCGAGCAAATGAAGAAAGGCCTCTCTATATAATATAATATAAGGTAAGAGATGGTGATGTAAAAAGTAAAGTCTAACCCCACTCCCTCTCTCGACGGAGAGGGGATTTTTGTTTCCTCCCCTGTTTTTGGGGATGGGAGGGCTTGTATGGGCTTAATTTCTTTAACCCATTAACTCCTAAAAAAAGTCAAATCAGTCCAAAAAAAGAGAAAAGAAAGGTCTTTTTCCGCGAAAAACGGTAACTTTGCAATCAGAAATTATCATAAGAATCATTTTTGGAAATAAAAAAACATGAAGATTCTGCTCATAGAAGACGACAGGGAACTGCGCGAGGTGATTGCGGCTTCGCTGCGGCAGGCACGTTTCGTGGTGGAAACGGCCGCTACGCTCGTGGAAGCGCGCACGAAGGCGGCTGTCTATGAGTACGACTGCATCCTTCTCGACATTATGCTGCCCGACGGCAGCGGCCTCGACCTGTTGCGCGAATTGGCCGAGCGCGGAAAAAACGGACACGTCATCATTCTTTCGGCGAAGGATTCCGTCGAGGACAAGGTGGCGGGGCTGAACCTCGGTGCCGACGACTACCTGCCCAAGCCGTTCCATCTTGCGGAACTACACGCCCGAATCAGAAGCGTCCTGCGGCGGAAGCGAGACGGAAAAACGGCTTTGACGGCAGGTAACCTCTCGCTTTTCCCCGAGCAGATGAATGCGGAAGTCGATGGAAAACCCTTTGAACTGAGCCGTAAAGAATACGACATCCTTTTCTACTTGCTCAACCGAACGGGGCGACTCGTCGAGAAGCAGACGCTGGCCGAGGCCGTGTGGGGCGACGACATCGACCAGGCCGACAACTTCGACTTCATCTATGCCCACATCAAAAACCTGCGCCGACGGCTCAAGGATGCGGCGGCGAATATCGAAATCAAGACCGTTTACGGCTTCGGCTACAAACTCATCGAGACATGAAACTGCTTCACACCATATCCATCCGCCTGCTGGCTCTGACGACCGTCGTGCTGTCGTTCTGGGCATTGTTTTTCTACTTTGCAATGATGAACGAAATCAATGACGAAGTGGATGACTCGCTCGAGGACTACGCCGAGGCCATCATCACGCGCTCGCTGGCAGGTGAGGAAATTCCGACCACGTCCATCGGCTCGAACAACCAGTTTTTCCGGCGGCCCGTCAGCAGCGACTATGCCCGACAGGTCAATCATATCAGGTATGCCGACCGCGAGGTCTATATCCACGAAAAGAAGGAATTCGAGCCCGCGCGCGTGCTCACATACATTTATCGCGACGGCGACGGACAATACTACGAACTGGAAGTTTCCACGCCCCACATCGACAAAAACGACCTGAGAACCACGATTTTCTACGGTATGCTCTTCCTCTTCGGAATCCTGCTGCTGAGCATCATCGCCGTCAATATTTTCTCGATTCACCGCACGATGCGCCCCTTGCACCGATTGCTGAGATGGGTCGAGGAATTTCAGATGGGAAAGGAAAACAAACCGCTTGAAAATCCCACGCGCATCGAGGAATTCGTGCAGTTGAACACGACCGTCGAACAAAGTCTGCGCCGCCACCAAAAGCTGTTTGAACAGCAAAAACAGTTCATCGGAAACGCTTCCCACGAACTTCAAACGCCCATCGCCGCCACGATGAACCGACTTGAAATGATGCTCGACGACAATACGCTCAGCGAACAGCAGATGGCCGACCTGCTCAAAGCCATTCATTCGCTCGAAAATATGTCGCAGATGAACCGCTCGCTGCTGATGCTCAGCAAGATTGAAAACGGGCAGTTCGACGACACACAAAAGGTTGATTTCCAGCAATTTGCAGAAGAAGCGTTGCCCGAATTACAAGCCGTCTATGGCAGTCGTCGCATCGTGGTCGAGCGACAATGGAACGAGCCGTTTGTGGCTGTTATTAACCCGACTTTGGCGCGGATGTTGCTCGCCAATTTGCTGAAAAACGCCTTTGTACACAACAACGACGGTGGAAAAATCGTTGTGGAAAGCAGTGCGAGCCGTTTCAGCATCGCCAACGACGGACAGTCGCAACCCCTCGACGCGAACAAGATTTTCGAGCCGTTCTATCACGGCGAGAACAATGACCAGAAACAGTGTGAAAACCGCAGTTCTA
>ONQK01000087.1 GCA_900319895.1 uncultured Prevotella sp.
ATCGCCTGAGAAGAGCGTCTTTGCGGTGGTGTCAAGCGTCATCATTGTTTCCGGCCAGTGCACCATTGGTGTGAGCACGAAAGTAAGTGCATGCGTGCCCAGGTCGAGCGTGTCGCCGTTTTTGACCTCTACATCGCCGTCCTCAATGCCGTAGAATCCTCGCATCATGCCAAAAGTTTTGCTGTTGCCGATCACTTTGATGTTGGGATAGTATTTCTTCAATAGCGCTATTGAGCCGCTGTGGTCGGGCTCCATGTGGTTGACCACCAGATAGTCAATGGGTCTTTCGCCCAAGACGAGCTGGATGTTTTCGATAAACTGCGTGAAAAAATCAACCTCTACGGTGTCGATAAGACAAACTTTTTCGTCAACGATGAGGTATGAGTTGTAGGAAACGCCATAAGGGAGAGGCCAAAGACCTTCAAAAAGCTCTTTATTGCGATCGTTGACACCAACGTAAAAGATGTTGTTCGTAATTTGTTTCATGTCTTTAAATAAAATGTGGTTTTTTGTTTTGTGCTGCAAAGTTATAATTTTTGTTTGGATTTGTCTCTGGATGTAGCATATTTTTTTGCGCTTAATTAAATAAGGTGTAAAAAGTAAAGTGCATTCAATGCAACACTTGCAAAATGGGCAAGGAGTTCATTTTAGGGAAATTGGGGACGTGTAAACGGTAAAAGCTGATCAGCACATCGCAAATGCGGTTCCTCTCTGTGTGCGACATGGCAAACAAGTGCATGGTCTCGAAATTCATTCGCATTAGTAACTTGATTTTTGAGGCTTCCTCGGGATGTAGAAACTCTGCATGAAGTGGCGGATTTGGAGTGAAGCAGGCATTGCGCAGGTCGAAAAAACAACCCTCCGTGTGCTGGTGCAGGTTAGGGTAGAAGCCGAGCAAGCGGGTCAGGCGCATCATGAAGACCAAGTGGAAATTGGCAAAGCCACGCTTGCAGGCATCCAGCCAGAGCAAGCTGTTTTTGATGTAGTCGAAAAGCCGGCAGTCGGGCTGTTCCTCGCGTGTGGCATGATAAATGAACTCTGCCATGAAGAGCATTATGGAGAGTTTGCGCGCATCGGTGCCGACGGTTGCGTATGCCGTGGCCATGCGTGCGTCCTTCAAGCGTTGTAAATGCTGATTGGGACGATAGTCGAACTCGATTTCCAAAACAGTCAATGGCTGGAAATATTGCTTTTTAATCTTCGAGCGTGAAGTCTTGGGAATGTTGGCGATGAACGACAGCCGCCCCTGCAATTCGGTCAGCAGGTCGACAATCAGCCGGTTTTCTCCAAATTTGATTGTCTTGAGCACTATGGCATTATTTTTGAGTATCATTTTCAAGTACAAAAGTATACAAAAAGCATGAATTTGAAAAAAAAAACGTCAAAAAATTTGGAAGATAGCGGGAAAAGTCGTACCTTTGCACCCACAAATCAACGATGGTCCCTTCGTCTATCGGTTAGGACGAGAGATTTTCATTCTCTAAAGAGGAGTTCGACTCTCCTAGGGACTACAAAATTTAAGAATAAACCAAAAGAGATAAGATTTAAGATGGCAAATCACAAATCATCATTGAAGAGAATCCGTCAGACAAAGACGCGGACGTTGCACAATAAATATTACGCAAAGACGATGCGTAATGCAGTGCGTAAACTGCGTGCAATGACCAATAAAGAAGAGGCTGTAGAGCTCTATCCGAAAGTGCAGAAGATGCTGGATAAATTGGCTAAGAATAACATTATCCACAAGAATAAGGCAGCCAACCTGAAGTCAAGCCTCTGCCAGCACATCAGCAAATTGGGCTAAAAGTAGAAAGAATCAACAATAAGGCAAGTCATGGTTTGAAAAAGCCATGACTTTTTGTGTGCACCCGCTTCAAGGAAAGGTCAAAGAACGGTTCGGGAAGGGGTTGTAAGAGGCATTTCCAATAAAATTTCCCATACTTGTTTCCAATCCACCCTTGTTGTATTTTTTACGGTGTAAAATTTCGTGGTATGGCAGATTTTTTATATCTTTGCAATTGTTTTAATTGACGAAGAAAAAAGAACATGTCAGAAATAAAGAACAACGTCATCAATGACTATTCTGCCAGCAATATTCAAGTGCTGGAAGGGTTGGAGGCCGTGCGCAAACGTCCGGCAATGTACATCGGAGATATCAGTGAAAAAGGTCTGCATCATCTTGTCAACGAAACAGTGGACAACTCTATTGACGAGGCCATGGCTGGCTATTGTAAAAATATCGAAGTGACGATAAATGAGGACAACTCCATTACCGTGCTTGACGACGGGCGTGGCATTCCTGTTGATGAACACGAAAAGATGCACAAGTCGGCCCTGGAGGTCGTGATGACTGTTTTGCACGCCGGCGGCAAGTTTGACAAAGGGAGCTACAAGGTCAGCGGCGGCTTGCATGGCGTGGGTGTGAGTTGTGTTAACGCCTTGTCGACACGCATGATGTCACAAGTCTTCCGTGATGGGAAAATTTATCAGCAAGAATACGAGCGCGGCGTTCCTTTATATCCGGTAAAGGTCGTCGGCCAGACAGAATCAAGGGGTACGCGCCAGCAATTCTGGCCGGACCCGACAATTTTCACGACGACAACATATCAATGGGACGTGATTGCGCGCCGCATGCGCGAGCTCGCTTTTTTGAATGCGGGCATCAAGATTACGTTGAATGACTTGCGCCCGGACGAGGAAGGGAACACCAAACAAGAGGTGTTCTTGGCAGAGGACGGATTGAAAGAGTTTGTGCGTTACGTCGACCGGCATCGTTCGCATCTTTTCGATGACGTCATTTACCTGAAAACGGAGAAACAGGGTATTCCGATTGAGGTCGCTGTGATGTATAATACCGATTATTCGGAAAACATCCATTCTTATGTAAATAACATCAATACGATAGAGGGTGGTACGCACCTGACCGGTTTTAGAATGGCGTTGACGCGCACGTTGAAGAACTATGCCGACGGCGACCCGCAGATTTCAAAGCAGATAGAGAAGTCCAAGATAGAAATCACAGGCGAGGACTTTCGTGAGGGATTGACAGCAGTCATCTCAATTAAAGTCGCAGAACCACAATTTGAAGGACAAACCAAGACGAAACTTGGAAATAGCGAAGTCTCCGGTGCAGTTCAACAGGCGGTAGGCGAGGCCCTTGCCTATTATTTGGAGGAACATCCCAAAGAAGCTAAGCAGATTTGCGAGAAAGTGATTCTGGCTGCCACTGCACGCATCGCAGCGCGTAAGGCGCGTGAGAGTGTGCAGCGAAAAAACCCGATGTCCGGCGGCGGCTTGCCTGGGAAATTGGCAGACTGCTCAAGCAAAGACCCGAAAGAGTGCGAAATTTTCCTCGTAGAGGGTGACTCTGCCGGTGGGTCGGCAAAACAAGGACGTGACAACAAGTTCCAGGCCATTCTCCCCTTGCGCGGAAAAATCCTCAATGTGGAGAAAGTGATGTGGCACAAGGTCTTTGAAAGTGAGTCCGTCATGAACATCATCCAAAGTATCGGAGTGCGTTTTGGAGTGGACGGTGAAGGCGATAAAGAGGCAAACATTGATAAGCTGAGATATGACAAGATTATCATCATGACCGACGCCGATGTCGACGGCTCTCACATCGACACGCTCATCATGACGCTGTTCTATCGGTTTATGCCAAAAGTGATACAAGAAGGCCATCTCTACATCGCCACGCCGCCGTTGTACTTGTGCTCTTACAAGAATCAGGTGAAGGAATATTGCTACACCGAGCAGCAGCGCCAGATGTTTATGGACAAATATGGAAATGGGAAAGACGACGAGTCTAACGGTATCCATACACAGCGCTACAAAGGTTTGGGTGAGATGAATCCCGACCAGCTTTGGGAAACGACCATGGACCCCAAGACACGACTTTTGAAGCAGGTGACGATTCAAAATGCCGTTGAGGCCGACGAGATCTTCTCCATGCTTATGGGAGACGACGTGGAGCCAAGGCGCGAGTTCATCGAGAAGAATGCCACTTATGCCAATATTGATACATAGAAGACAAAAATAAAAATACTAGGGTTCAGGCGAGCAAATGGCTCGCCTGACTTTTTGTGAGAAAATGGTGGAATTGCCTTAAAACGACGTTTTTGGGTTTAAGGACGACGGTTTTGTGTTTTTTTGCACCTAAAAAACGATATTAGTCGTCCTTTTTGAGGACGAAAACGAATAAAGCCACTGAAGTCGTTGTCATGTCCTACTATTGAAAGGAGCAACTTCCATTGCCTTTATGCATCAATTCTCATAGTGTTGTGGAAAAGAGAGATTTTGGCCGTATTCAAGATTCCATAAGTCAGTCGGCCAGTTGAGCATAGTCATTCGCGATTTTCAGGACGATAAAAAAATCAGTTGTCATAAATTTTGTTTTTTGTCCGATTTTTGCTATCTTTGCCTCATAGTCAAACTCATGAAACTAATATGTTGGATTTTATTAAAAAACTCCCTTTAATAGAGACTTTGCGCCGTTTTTTGGGCAATGGGAGAACGCGAGAGCTGATAGAAACAGCCAAAGACAAGCTTCAGGAAGGCCCCATAGAGGATTTGCTGAATAAAGTTGGCATTGATTCTGAGAAGATAGAGGACTTGGCAGAAATGGCAACCGGTGCGCTCGACATGGCAGAGAAGGTGCTTGGAGACGGCGATGAGGAAGTAGAGGAGGATGTTGAAGAAGAATTTGAAGAAGAGGACACCGAAGAAGAAAGTTGAGAAGACATTTCTTGATGTGTTCGTCTTTTAGGTGGATGATGAAGGTTTTGGGGATGAAGAATAGTTGTCTGTCGAAGATTTTCGGTGGGAAAGGGGATTTTTGTTGATTTTTTATTATCTTTGCAGAAAACAGCTCGCTGTCAACGTATAAGATATACATGTTTTTGATGTTGTCAGCGTTTTTGAAGTGGAATTTAATGGAGGATACGAAATATGTTAGGACAATTTATGTTTTTGAATTTTGGCTTTCAAGAGCTACTCGTCATTGCTTTACTCATTCTCTTGCTTTTTGGGGGCGCGAAGATTCCTGAGTTGATGAGAGGGATAGGCAGAGGCCTGAAAAGTTTCAAGGACGGGATGAACGAAGTTGAAGAGCCTTTGAAGAAAGATGTCGACAATGAAAATCCGCCGGTGCGATGAACGGGTCGAAAGGCGATTTGCAGCTGGCGAGTTTTTGGGAACATCTTGACGAGCTGCGAGGCGCCATCATCCGGGCAGGATTGGTTGCGCTGGTCGCCGTAGTGCTAGCCTTTGCCTTTAAGGACGTGCTTTTCAGCTTGGTGCTGGCCCCTTCCCGATACGATTTTTTGAGCTATCGTTTGTTGGGAATTCAGGCGTCTGACATTCATTTGATCAATACGGGGCTGACCGAGCAGTTTATGACCCACATGCGAGTAGCATGTTATGCGGGCTTGCTGTTGTCATTGCCTTATGTCATTTACGAGCTGTTCCGATTTGTGTCCCCTGCACTTTACCAACGCGAGAGGCGGTATGCCGGTCGGCTGGTCGGCAGCGCCTATGCGATGTTTATGGTCGGTACTTTGGTGAATTACTTCATCATTTTTCCGCTGACAGTCCATTTTTTGGGCACCTATCGGGTAAGCACGGAGGTGCAGAATATGTTGACGTTGCAGTCGTACGCCGAAACGCTGCTTTCAATGAGCCTGATCATCGGCCTGGTGTTTGAATTGCCTGTTTTGAGCTGGATTTTGGCATTGGCAGGCCTGTTGAAGCCCGATTGGATGCGGCAATACCGCCGGCATGCGGTGGTCGTGATACTCTTGATAGCCGCGGTGATAACGCCGACGACAGATGTGTTCACCTTGCTTTTTGTCTCATTGCCCATTTGGTGGTTGTATGAGGCGAGCATATTGATTGTTAAAATGACAAGACGATAAAATTATACAAACTATGTTACGCAGGATCCGAAAAATTCTGGCAGCTCTGATGTTTACGCTCATCACGCTGCTTTTCCTTGATTTCACCGGTACGTTGCACCATTGGCTGGGCTGGATGGCCAAGGTGCAGTTCTTGCCGGCGCTCTTGGCTCTCAACCTCTTTGTCGTAGTAGGATTGGTGGTGTTTACTTTAATTTTTGGACGCATTTATTGCAGTGTGATATGTCCATTGGGCATTTTGCAAGACATTATTGCCCGTGGTGGCAAACGTGTGAAAAACCATCGTTATTCTTACTCGAGAGGCTTGTCGTGGCTGCGTTACTTAATGCTCGTAGTGATGTTGTTGGCGCTTTTGGTGGGCATCCCCGCCGTTTTCACATTGTTGGAGCCTTACAGCTCGTTTGGCAGAATCGTGCAGGGGCTGATCCAGCCCGTCTATGAATTGGGGAACAACTTGCTTGCCGCTTTTTCAGAGCATATCGATAGTTATGCATTTTATCGGCGTGAAGTATGGATGCGAAGTGTGCAAGTACTGTTGATTGCTGCGTTCACGTTGCTGGCCATTGGCTTTCTGGCTTGGCGAAACGGCCGTACTTATTGCAATACAATATGTCCGGTGGGTACATTACTTTCGTTTTTTGCACGTTTTTCGTGGCTGAAAATTAATTTTGACAAGGACAAATGCCGCGGCTGTTCGCTTTGCACGAGGAATTGCAAGACTTCTTGCATTGATTACAAGACGCATGCGGTTGATTATTCGCGTTGTGTGGTCTGCGGAAATTGTATTGACGTTTGTAAACATGGCGCGTTGAAGTACGATGGCGGCCGGTCGCATCGTCACCGTCAGGCGGATGAGCCCGATGCAGGCAAACGCTCTTTCCTTCTTGCTTCTGCCGCCCTCGCTGCTACAGCTTTGGCACAAGAAACGAAAAAAGTGGACGGCGGTTTAGCCATCATAGAAGACAAAGTGGCACCGACACGTCAGACACCGCTCACGCCGCCCGGCTCGGCATCGGCACGAAATATGGCTCGACATTGCACGGCATGCCAACTTTGTGTGTCGGAGTGCCCTAATGATGTGCTCCGTCCTTCAACTGACTGGAATAAGCTTATGCAGCCCACCATGTCGTATGAACGGGGATATTGCCGTCCGGAATGTAGTCGTTGCTCGGCCGTTTGCCCAACAGGAGCCATCCTCAACATTAAGCCAGAGGAAAAAGTTTCCATCCAGATTGGACATGCCGTTTGGATCAAGAAGAATTGTATCCCGCTGACCGATGGCGTGGAATGCGGCAATTGTGCGCGCCATTGTCCCGTTGGTGCCATAGAAATGGTGCCCCTTGATGCCGATGACGACGAATCGCCTTATGTGCCGGCGGTGAACGAAGCGCGCTGTATCGGCTGTGGAGCCTGTGAAAACCTGTGCCCGGCCCGCCCGTTCTCGGCCATTTATGTGGAAGGGCATGAACAACATCATTACAATTAAGCAACGAGTTATGGGAAAAAATATCAATCGACGCGATTTCTTGAAGCTTTTCGGTATGGGAAGCATGGCCTCTGCAGCAGTCTTGGCGGGCTGTAAAGGCGGTAAAAAACACTCTGTGGGAGACGAATACAAGTCTCAGGTCAATCCGCCAAAAGGGAAAATGACCTGTCGCCTCAATCCGAAGCAGGGCGACAAAGTGTCTCTGTTGGGCTATGGAATGATGCGCCTGCCTGCAACGACGGGAAAGGCAATGCGTGAAAAAGGGGATGAAATAGACCAAGAAATGGTCAATCGGCTCGTTGATTATGCCATAGAGCATGGCGTCAACTACTTCGACACCTCACCGGCTTACTGCCAAGGACTTTCGGAAAAGTCGACGGGAATCGCGCTTAAGCGGCATAAACGTAATGAGTTTTTCATCGCCACGAAACTTTCCAACTTTAACGAGGCAACTTGGAGCCGCGAGGAGTCCATAAAAATGTATAAAAACTCCTTCAAAGAGCTGCAAGTCGACTACATAGACTATTATCTGCTACACGCTATAGGCATGGGTGGGATGGCGAACCTGGAGGGACGCTACATCAATAATGGGCTGCTTGACTTTTTGGTCGAAGAGCGCAAGGCCGGCCGCATCCGGAACTTAGGATTTTCCTATCATGGCGACATTGAAGTCTTCGACCATCTGCTGTCGCAACACGATCAATATCAATGGGATTTCGTGCAAATAGAGCTGAACTATCTGGACTGGGATTTTGCCAACGAAATCAACAGCCGCAACACCGACGCGCGCTATCTTTATGCAGAATTGCAGAAACGCGGCATCCCCGCCGTTATCATGGAGCCGTTACTGGGCGGCCGTCTTTCCAACGTGCCTCAGTACATCGCCACAGAAATGAAGACGCGCAATCCGGAACGCTCGGTTGCATCATGGGCTTTTCGCTATGCAGGTACGCCGGAGGGTGTTTTGACCGTCCTCTCAGGTATGACTTACATGGAGCATCTGAAAGACAACCTGATGTCCTATTGCCCGCTCAAACCGCTTGACGAGCAGGAAATGCGCTGGCTGGACGACAATATCGCCAAAAAACTGGTCGATTTACAGACCATTCCGTGCAACGACTGCAAATACTGCATGCCTTGCCCCTATGGCATCGACATCCCAGGCTTGTTTGTGCATTACAATAAATGCAAGAACGAGGGCACGCTGCCGCTGAAAAGTATGGGAGAAGACTATGCCCGGTTGCGGCGAAACTACCTCATCGGCCTTGACCGCTCCGTGCCTCGTTTGCGGCAAGCCGACCATTGCATAGGCTGTGGACAATGCGAAGCCCACTGCCCGCAAAACATCCGCATACCGCGTGAGTTGCATAAAATTAGTGAGTTCGTAGAGCAGCTAAAACAAGGCGATTTGTATAGGTCGCCAGATGAGCGCCGAGTGTAGCAATCCGTATTGTCTGACTTTTTTGGTGTTGTACTGGCAAAAACGTTGTCAATACAACATCAGAAGGTTATGGGTTTAGCCAAGAAACTGTTTTTTACAAAAAAAAACGCCCTTTGTTGCCGAATTGTTGACAATGGCAGTGAATTTATGTAAAATATCTTGATCGTTAAACTGTTTAAACCTTATTTCCCCCTATAAAAAAACCATGATAATAGAAAATAAAACGAAAATTTTAACTTGTTTTTTTGCATATTAAGTAATATTTTGTTATTTTTGTATTTCGAAAGTTGATACGAATATCTCACAAAAAATGACAGACTACTCATCTAGTAATAAAATAAGTTCGACAAATGCAAACGGCTATGGAATTTTTCTCTTTCTCTAAAATCTCGTATTATGCGATACATACAGCTGTCGTACTAGTACTTTTCTTTGTCATCAGACGATACCACATTTCTTTTATAACCTACCGGCGCATACGACCTCTACGTCTGTTGTTGGTCATAAATTTGCTGATTTTCAGCATTCTATTCCATTCTTTCAGAGACTTGTACTCTCCCTATTCCCATGCAGACTGTTTTGAGGAGATTTTATGTATGGGAATAGAAAATTGCGTGTTTTTAGGGGTGATAGCTTTTTCCATCTTCATCAGCTATCATGTAACCATGTTCCGGACGTGGCGAAAAGAAGACAAAATGCGTGAAATGGAAGTTGCAGTTGAGGAGAAAGATGCTGCGCCAAGCCGGAAGGTGGATTTTGACCGTTGAAGTG
>ONQK01000072.1 GCA_900319895.1 uncultured Prevotella sp.
AAAAAAAATGCACTTCCATCTTGGATGTACTCTCATTCCGAGGGCGGCTACTCAACAAATGTCCAAATACCAAAAATAAGCCTATTAGACAAACAAATGCCTGACTCTTCACAGGGTCAGACATTTTCCCTCATAGGTCTTTACTGTTAAGGTAAAAAAAGATTGTATTCAGGATAACGGTTGCAAAATTATAATTTTTATTTTAAATCCGCAAATTTATGACAGAGATTTTTATATTCTCTGAATTTTTATTCCAATTATATGTTGTTCAGCATTTCTTATAGTTTGAAAAATGGGTTTTTACTTTGTATTCCAGATGTTACATGAAAAATGTATATCTTGTCTTTCTTTTGATTAAATATGCATTTCACTTGAGAGCATGAGCAACTCTTCGTAATTTAAGTTCCTGAATTTCAATGATTTAAACAATTAGCCTATAATTGAGGTCTTTTTATTTGTATGAAGAATTTCTTCACTTTATGAACAGACAATCATTAATGGCAATTACATTTTCACGATATTGACGACTTATTTTGAGGAGCCATGGACAAGACGGCAAAAGACAGGCGATGTGCGCACCGTGCACATCGCCTGTCTCCATCGTGAGTTTTGACAAAAATTCAACGCTATTTTTTATGGTATTGGGCTTTTACGTTAGAAGCCACCCCAGGTCTGTCGCCAGAAATGGCGCGCCATTTCGTCCCAGCGCCCAATCGTTGCCCCGAAGAAGTCCGCAGTATAGCCATTGAGCATCTGTTCTGCCTTCTTGGCGTCCTCATTTTTCAATTTCTGCCAGCTTTGTTCCACGAATGGCAGCTCACGCAATCCTTTTTCGATGAAATAGTCGCGCACGGGCTCCATCGTCTTGCGATACGTTCCCCAACGCACGGTGGCGAGCCGGTTGGCTTTCCGGTAGTGCCAAAGGGCAGCGTCGTCACGGTCGGTATGTTGCCCGCAGATCTGCAACATCTTCGGCAGCTCCGTCGTACCGGAGAAGATGGGGAACCGTGGGCTCTGTCCAGGATTGTCGAGTGCCACCCACGCTACGCCGCCTACTTCATCGGGCAGCCACGAGCGCAGTTGAATCACCGTGCTGTAAGCGCACCACGGCACGCTGACGGTTCTGATGTTTTTCATCACCGAGTCGCCCATGGCATAGTACATATTGATTTCATCAGGGCGCATCCATGGATTTGAGACGGGAGAGACGATGCTGTCGGGCTCGTTTTCAACTAGCTTCCCGCCTTTATCCTTGCGCTTCGGATTCGGAATTTTGTGTCGTCCGCTCAAATTCTTGTCCGTTGCCTCGTAATAGCTTCCCAAAAGCTGCATCACTTTCTCCACGCTGACTTTTTCGTCGGGCTTCACGCTCAACGGCAGGTTTTCGATGGTGTCGGAGAAATGTTGGGACGGTGCCAGCGCATTCATGATGAAATGCTCACGCACGCTGTAATTCTTCTTCTCCTTGAAATAATTGCCTCCGCTGTAGGCTTTCCAGAACGAGAATGTCTCTTTGCCGTCCCACAATTTCAGCTTTCTCGCCACCTCAAAGACATTTTCGGAGTACATGTAGTTCGCCTTGTCGTTGACATCGATGGTATTGATGCGCGAGATATTGGCAGAAACGGCGATGTGGTCGTCGGGAATTCTCACGGCAGCCCACACGCCGCCGATTTTCTTGGGTCCCTCGCCGTAGATCTCAAAAATCCACACCTCGTTTTTGTCGGCAATAGTCAGGCATTCTCCACTGTCGCCATAGCCGTGCTGCTTGACAAGTTCGCCAATGAGCTGTATCGCCTCGCGTGCCGTCGAACAGCGCTCCAGTGCGATGCGCTGCAACTCCTCAATCATAAACATCCCCTTCTTGTTTCGCAACGTGTCGCGACCAGAAATCGTCGTCTCGCCAATGCCCAGCTGCTTCTCGTTCAAGCACGGATAAGCGGTGTCGAGGTAGCGGAAAGTGTGAGCCACCTGGGGAATCACGCCTTTCTTGTACATCTTCGTGCTATCCAGCGGCGACTGCGTGTGCATTCTACCGTCGTAAATGGCAGTTTTCACGCCCGACTTGTGGTCTTTCGCCGGCACGATTTGCATCCATGTGCGATACCACGAATCGCAGGTGTGCGAAGTGATGACAGAGCCGTCGACCGAGGCTTTTTTTCCGACCATAATACTCGTACACGACATCCGAGCCATTCCCTCCCGCGTGGTTTCGTCGATTTGCGCATTGCTCGTCACAGGCAAGAACAGATGAAGTGTCATTGCCATCAAGATTTTTTTCATTTTCATGTTGATTGCTGTTTGTTTTCAAATTGATTGGGGACAAAATTACAAAAAACAAGGTAAAAATAAGTGAAGAAGTAAAATTTTTGATGAAAAAATTTGTAATTTCACGAAGAAAAACTAAATTTGCATAATTAAGCAACAAAAATGTGCATGTTTTTGCATTTTTTTGGAGTCTTATATACTAAATTCGTTTAAAAAACGTTCAAGTATAAAAAAGAAGTATAAAGAAATGCTTCCATGTTTTTCAAGATATGACGTCGTGTAGACGTGTGCCCACCATGATAGAGCGGTATCATAGACTCACCAATGTGTCATGGGAGCATTGATAAAATTAATAGATATGATTGAAATTGAGTATGATAAGTTTGATAAGTATAAAATTTTTCAGATAATTTAGAATATAAAGTATAAACAAAACAAAAATCAAAAGAATGATGAAACGTATTCATTTTTTATGTGTTTCCCTAGTCGCATGCATGTTGATGCTTGGAGCGATGCAGACATCTGCCCAGCAGACACAGAAAGGGAACTGGAAAGTTGTGTTGGAAGAGGTTGGCGACGACCCTGTGAAAGTGATCCAACTGTTGAGAGAAGAGCTTGGTCTACGGCTGAATGCAGCAAAAGGACTTGTTGACTCGGCACCTTGCACCGTTCTGGACGGAGTCAAGATGAGTGTTGCCGACGCTTTGGTCGAAAAGCTCGAAAAGGCAGGTGCCAAATCCATTAGCAAGATCAACGTGCCGTGTGACCTGGTGCTTGAAGCTGTGGGCAACCGCGAGGCATCAGTCATCAAACTGCTGAAAGAAGAACTGGGCATCACGTTGATTCAGGCAAAACAGATGGTCGACACTGCACCTTGTGTGGTTTTGAGCCGTGTAGAGGAAGACCTTGCAAAAGCCTTGGCCAAAGAGTTGGAAGCATTTGGTGCAACCGTGCGTTTGGACGAATATGAATTTGTCTTAGCCTCCGAAGCCACTTGGGAGGTCATCTTAGAGTCGGTCGGCTCCCGCCGGTCGGACGTGGTAAGAGAGATTCGCGACGTTTTGGGCGTTGGGCTGAAAGAGGCAAATGATTGGGCCGACCTGGCGCCTGCCACGATTTTGGACGGCGTCACCCAGGATTTTGCCAATGAATTTGTCAGACGATTGACCTCAAAAGGTGCCAAGGCGCGCAGCAAGTCCATCCTGTCCGCTTCGGAACCCAAGACCGACATCGCCAGCACAGACCATCCCCGTGCAAAGACCTCTTCAGCGCCAGCCAAAAGCTCAACAAGCTGGAAGGTGAAATTAGTAGACAAAGGTGCCAATGCCACTACGCAAGTCGCAATCATCACCTTGCTGAAAGAAGAGCTCGGACTTCGCCTCAATGCAGCCAAAGGATTGGTTGATGCGGCACCATGTGTCGTCCTGGACGGCGTGAGATATGAAAAAGCCAAAGATTTTGCAGAAAAACTTCAAGAAGCAGGTGCGACAGCATCTTATGAAACCTCAACACAACCGTTGGCTGAGGAGAAATCAACTGCAAAAGAGACGCCAGAGGGCAAGTCCGTTGTCCTCAATGCCAAGAACTTCCCCGACAGAAACTTCCGGCTCGCACTCGTCGAGATATTCAAGATAAGAGAGGGAGAGACAATTACAGGCAAGCAAATCGGAGAGACAACCGAATTGAATCTGCGCTCAAAAGGCATCTCCGACCTCAGAGGAATCGAACACTTTGAGTTCCTGGAAGCACTCTACTGCAACGGCAACCTCCTGAGCACACTGAACATTTCAAGCAACACCAGGCTGACCTACCTCGACTGTAACGGCAACCGCCTGAGCGCCCTCGATGTTTCAGGATGCAGGAATTTGGAAACGCTGAACTGCTCAGGCAACCAAATGTCTTCACTCAACATTGCAGGCTGTTCTTCACTGGTACACCTGGACTGCAACCGCAACCAGCTCCGCGGCGTGGCAATGGACATGCTGATAGCAAACCTGCCGGTAACAAGTACGGGCATCCTATGGCTCCTTAACCCCAAGACACTCATTCCGGAGGGTAATGTCTGTACAAAGTCACAGGTGGCTGCTGCCAGGGCAAAAGGCTGGCGACCACGTTATTTCAACGTAGACGACTGGGCTGATTACGAAGGTCAATAGACCGCCTCAAGCCCTTCAAAATAAATAAGGCTTCCATAGGTTTATGACTTTATGGAAGCCTTATTCCATATATCTCATCGCATGCC
>ONQK01000033.1 GCA_900319895.1 uncultured Prevotella sp.
ATGCTGGTGTTGATGAACGAAAGAAGCAGGCGAAAAATTAAAAAAATAAAAAAATGATACAAAAAGCAATTTGTTCTTGTTTTTTTTGACAAAAAGTATTAATTTTGCAAGTCATAGTTGACAAAACTATGATTGAAAACAGAAAAAAATAGAATATTTTGTAAAAATATAGAAAATAAAATCAAAACAATGAGTCAAAAAAGAGTTTATACCTTTGGAAACGGAAAAGCTGAAGGTAATGCGCAAATGCGTGAAGCATTAGGTGGCAAGGGAGCCAACCTTGCCGAGATGAACCTCATCGGGGTTCCAGTTCCTCCCGGATTTACGATTACAACCGACTGTTGTAACGAATATTATGAAGTCGGACAGGAGAAAATTGTGGGATTGCTGCAAGGTGAAGTAATGGCAGCAGTGAATCATATCGAGAACTTGATGAACTCAAAGTTCGGGGACCTCGAAAATCCGCTGCTCGTAAGCGTCCGCTCAGGCGCGCGCGCCTCTATGCCAGGCATGATGGATACAATCCTGAACCTCGGCTTGAACGATGAGGTGGCAGAAGGAATGGTGAAGAAGACCAACAACCCTCACTTCGTCTATGACAGTTACCGCCGTTTCGTGCAGATGTATGGCGATGTAGTGCTTGAAATGAAGCCGGAAAACAAAGAAGACATCGACCCGTTCGAGGAAATCATCGAAAAGGTGAAGGCCGAGCGTGGCATAAAACTTGACAAAGACCTTACGGTTGACGAGTTGAAAAAACTTGTCCGTCTATTCAAGGAGGCCATCAAGGAACGTACCGGAAAAGACTTCCCCAACGACCCGATCGAGCAGCTCTGGGGAGCCATCTGCGCCGTGTTCCGCAGCTGGATGAACGAACGCGCCATCCTCTATCGTAAGATGGAGGGAATCCCCGACGAGTGGGGGACAGCCGTGTCGGTCATGGCAATGGTGTTCGGCAACATGGGCGAGACCTCAGCCACCGGCGTGTGCTTCAGCCGCGATGCAGGTAACGGAGAAAACGTCTTCAACGGCGAATATCTTGTCAATGCACAAGGCGAGGACGTCGTGGCAGGTACCCGCACCCCCCAGCAGATCACCAAACTGGGATCGCAGCGCTGGGCAGAGCGCGCAGGCATTTCAGAGGAAGAGCGTAAGGCGAAATATCCGTCAATGGAAGAGGCCATGCCAGAAATCTATGCAGAATTGGATGCCATTCAGGAAAAACTTGAAAACCACTACCATGACATGCAGGACATGGAATTCACCGTGCAAGAAGGCAAACTCTGGTTCTTGCAAACGCGTAATGGCAAGCGCACCGGTTCGGCTATGGTGAAAATCGCCATTGATTTGCTCCATGAAGGCAAAATCGATGAAAAAACAGCCATCAAACGCTGTGAACCCAACAAACTCGACGAATTATTACACCCAGTTTTCGACAAGTCGGCTTTGCAACAGGCAAAAGTCATAACACAAGGACTGCCTGCCTCTCCCGGCGCGGCTTGTGGACAAATTGTCTTCCATGCAGACGACGCCCAGGCATGGCATGAAGACGGACACAAAGTTATTCTTGTACGCATCGAGACCTCACCGGAGGACCTGGCGGGCATGTCGGCCGCTGAAGGCATCTTGACAGCTCGTGGCGGTATGACTTCACATGCCGCCGTAGTAGCCCGTGGAATGGGCAAGTGCTGTGTCTCAGGCGCTGGTGGCATAAATGTTGATTACAAGGCAAGAACCGTAGAAATAGACGGTGTCGTTTATAAAGAAGGCGACTATATCTCTCTGAACGGAACAACCGGCCAGGTCTATGCTGGCGAAGTGCCCACGAAGGCAGCAGAGCTCAGCGGCGACTTCAAAGAATTGATGGACCTTTGTGACAAATACACAAAATTACAGGTTCGCACTAATGCAGACACCCCAAAAGATGCACAAGTAGCACGCGATTTTGGCGCGAAGGGCATCGGACTTACCCGTACAGAGCACATGTTCTTCGAAGACCAGAAAATCATCGCCATGCGCGAAATGATTCTCGCCGACACTCCAGCAGGACGCGAAAAGGCATTGGCAAAACTGTTGCCTTACCAGAAAGCAGACTTCAAGGGCATTCTCGAGGCAATGGACGGCCTGCCCGTCAACATTCGTCTGCTTGACCCGCCTCTCCACGAATTTGTGCCCCATGATATGGCAGGACAAGAGGTGATGGCAAAGGAAATGGGAGTAGACGTTGCAACCATTAAACGCCGTGTGGACTCTTTGGCAGAAAACAACCCGATGCTGGGACACCGCGGATGCCGCTTGGGTATTACATTCCCAGAAATCACGGCGATGCAGACGCGTGCAATCCTGGGGGCCGCCTGCGAATTGAAAAAAGAAGGCAAAAATCCGATGCCGGAAATCATGGTTCCGCTCATTGGTACGATGCATGAACTTAAACAGCAGAAGGAAATCATCAAGCAAGTCAGCAAAGAAGTATTCGCAGAGAACGGAATTGAGGTGGCGTTTGAAATCGGTACGATGATTGAAATCCCGCGTGCGGCATTGACCGCAGACCGCATTGCCGAAGAGGCCGAGTATTTCTCGTTCGGCACCAACGACTTGACGCAGATGACCTACGGTTACAGCCGCGATGACATCGCTTCATTCCTGCCTGTTTACCTCGACAAGAAAATCCTCAAAGTTGACCCATTCCAGGTGCTCGACCAGAAGGGTGTTGGTCAGCTCGTGAAGATGGCTGTTGAGAAAGGACGTGCAGTTCGCCCGACATTGCGCACTGGTATCTGCGGTGAGCACGGAGGTGAACCCAGTTCCGTGAAGTTCTGCGCAAAGATTGGACTCGACTATGCAAGTTGTTCTCCATTCCGCGTGCCTATCGCACGTCTGGCCGCCGCCCAGGCAGCGGTAGAGGAATAAGCGACGGAACTTGAAAATAAGCGAGTTAGGCGGAAGTCCATATGAGTTCGG
>ONQK01000053.1 GCA_900319895.1 uncultured Prevotella sp.
AAAATGGCACATTGATTTGCCGAAGTGTAACCAGATGCAGCTGCAGGCTTGTGGTGTAGAGTTGGCGAACATCCGGATGCTGAATTGCTGCACGTTCAACCATCCTGAGAAATATTTTTCCGCCCGTCGTCTGGGCATTGATTCCGGACGTGTTTTTACGGGCATAGTTTTAAAAAATAAAATGGCCTTATGAGCAGATTTTTTCAACCCAGATACATTTTTTTCGCTTTTTCACTTGTTTTGGTCTGTTGTGCCGTGGCGCAAGACATTTTTACCCCAGTGGAACAGCAACAAGTCAGTGTGGAGACACCAGGGCTTTTCGAGCGTTCAAACGCTTTCACGGTCGACTTTTCGACTTTAAGCGAAAAAGAATATTCGTTCCCGCTGCCCGTAGGCAAAGGTGAGGTGCGCGAGCATTCTGACATTGAAGTTACGACGGTGAAAGGCGATGCGGTGAAAGCGATGTTTGACGGCACCGTGCGCCTGTCAAGGAACAATCCACTGCTGGGGAATGTGATTGTCGTCCGGCATGCCAATGGTCTGGAGACAGTGTATGCCAACAATGCTCAAAACTTGGTTAAGGTTGGCCAAAAGGTCAAGGCTGGAGAGACGGTCGCCATTGTAGGGCAAATGGGCGAGAAATATGCTTGCCTGGTGTCTGTCATGGTAGACGGACGCAAGATCAATCCCGAGACAATCTTGGATGTTAAAGCTCACCGATTGCGTAAGCAAGTGCTCTTGATTGAAAAACATGGGCAGCGCATCAAAGTGAGTGTCCAGCAGAAAGAAAAGGTGGAAGAGGGAGGTGCCGGCATGGTAACAGAACCCTTTGCCAAGGGCAATGTCTATCGATGGAATCTTGCGGAGATGGGTGCCAATGCATGGCACTATCCGTTGCCCAATAGTAAGGTGATAAGCCCCTATGGAGGTAAGAGAAATCATGCGGGCGTGGACTTGAAGACGAAGCCAAACGACCAAATCCGGGCCGCCTTTGACGGCGTTGTGACACGTTCAGGGCCTTATTATGGCTATGGAAATTGTATTGTCATCCGTCATCCCAACGGTTTGGAGACATTATACAGCCATCAGTCGAAAAACTTGGTTAAGGTAGGCCAAAAGGTGAAGGCAGGCGATGTTATTGGACTGACCGGTCGGACCGGCCGCGCGACGACAGAGCACCTGCATTTGGAAACCAGTTTTATGGGCAAGCGCTTCAATCCGAATGTTATTTTCAACCATGCCCGTCATGCGCTGCAAAATTCGACAATAGTCTTTACCAAGAAAGGCAAGGGTATAATGGTCCACTCAGAGCCCAATAAGCGCTGAAAATATTGTTCAGGCTAGTGTCATGATAAGGATTTGGGCAATGATGACACGCAGAAACATGCTGATGGGGTAGACAGTGGCATAGCTGACCGACGGTGTGTCGCCCTCAACGGTGTCGTTGGCGTATGCCAAGGCCATGGGGTTGGCCATTGAGCCACAGACGATGCCGCAAATGGTGCCGAAGTCGAGTTTTCGGGTGCGTAAAGCAATCCATCCCACAATGAGGACGGGCAAAATAGTCAATAAAAATCCGATGCCTACCCATAAAGCGCCTTCGGGTCTGATGACAGTTGTGAAAAAGTCTTTTCCTGCGTCCAATCCCAGGCATGACAAATAGAGTGATAGCCCAAGCTTCCGCAGCATGAGTGATGCCGAGCGAGTGGTGTATGAGATGATGTGTACCCGTGCACCAAGTGCGCCGATGAGGATGCCCACGATAATCGGTCCGCCGGCGAGCCCGAGCCGTATAGGGATGCTGATGCCCGGGATGGTGAGAGGCAGCGTGCCGAGGGCTAGTCCGATGAGTAGGCCCAAGAAAATGGCTGCCAGGTTGGGCTCATTGAGTGTCTGTACGGCGTTGCCCATGATTTTTTCTACATTTTTGATGGCTTCGTGCTCGCCCACCACCGTGACGCGGTCTCCGTATTGAAGCCGGAGGTCGTCGGTCGCCAGTAGCTTGATGCCCGCGCGCCAGATGCGGCTGACGTTGACCCCGTAAATATGCCTCAATTGAAGTTGCCCGAGCCGTTTGCCGTTGAGCTCAGGGCGTGTGACGATGATGACACGGCTTTCAACATTGCTGTCGATGGCGTTCCAGTCAATCTTGGTCTTGTTCCAGTCCTTGTCCACTTTTTCTCCAAAAAGAATCTCCAGCATTTGCAGTTCGTCTTTGTTCATGACTACCAGCACGCTGTCATTGCATTGAAGTTGTGTGGTGGACAGGGGCACCAGTACTTGGTTGTTGCGCCAAATGCGTGAGATGACGAACTTGAGGTGTGTCATTTGAGAAATCTGGGCGACGGTTTTTCCAGCGACGGCAGGATTGACGATGATGAATTGGGCGATGAAGGTGTTGTCCTCGTTATTTTTCTTGACATTGAGATGGTGTTTTTTGACAAAAAGTTTTCTCATCAGCAAAATGGCAAGGATGACGCCAATGACGCCAAGCGGATAGGTCACGGCGCATGCCAGCGCCGCACCTTGCCCAGGCAGCCCGATTTGCCCTAAGGCTTGTTGGGCGGCACCGAGTGCGGGCGTGTTTGTGGTGGCTCCGCAGAGTAGTCCGACCATTTCGGGCATTTCAACGGGAGTGAGGCGGCATAGTGCCAATGTCAAGATGATGCCCACGGCGATGATGGCGAGGCTCCACAGGTTGAGTGCGACACCTTCGTGCTTCATGGAGCTAAAAAAGTTGGGTCCCACATACAGCCCTAGGGTGTAGACGAAAAGTGTCAGTCCGAAACTCTCGGCATAGTCAGCCATGTCGGCATCGATGCTGAGTCCGAAATGTCCTGCCAGAATTCCGATGAAAAAGACGAAGGCGACACCTAATGAGATGCCCATGATGCGGATTTTTCCAAGGAAAAGCCCTAAGCCGCATATTAACGAGAGGATGACAATGCCTTGAACGGCAGAATGTGTTGAAAAAAGAGTCTCTATCCAAGACATGTTTTGAGGTGATTATTTTAATTAATATTGCGAAGTGTCAGAACCGTCTGCATGCCGCTGTCCGTGGATGGCACACATGGTAAGATGCCTTATGGTCAAACTTGTTCAAAGGATTTGCGACGATTTTCATCAATGAATGATGACTTTTTCTCCACGATGGATGTAAACGCCTTTTTTCTTAGGCTTTTCGAGCAGCTTCTTGCCCGTAGTCGTATACCAGTGGTCGTCTGCAATTTTCGTCGTTGTAGCATCAATGTTGCGAATCCCCGTTGGCATATAGCCTTCGGCAATCCACTTAAAGTGTTCAGGCATTGAGGACATGAATTGAAGGTAAAAGGCTGTTCCCGCGTCCACATGGTCTTCCGTGGTATGATTTACGATTTTTATGTCTGGCGAAGCGTGTTTGCGCTCAAATTCAATATAATTCCCATAAGGTACGACAATGTCTCCTTTTGAGTGGAAAAAGACGATGCGGTGTTGAGGCGTCCAGCCCTCTACCAGAGAATTTTCTGCCAGAGCCCGGTGCAAGTCTTGCATTGGGTCGCCCTGGGCGGCGGGAACGGTCGAAAAGTTATTCGCATTGCTGAAATAGGCGTAAAATGCAGGGGTCATCATCTCCTTCAAGTCTGCCGTGACATAGTATTTGTCGCTTGACAATAGTCCTCCGGCTTTTATGCTGTGGCTGGTGAAGAGTTGTTGCATCTCTCTTGGCGTGTAGACTGTGCCGTCTGCTGCCGTGAGCCCCTCTTCACATAGTGTGTATAGGAGTTTGGAAATGTCGTCCGTACTGATTGTTTTTTTGTTGATCCATGAGATGATGCCTGTGTCAAGGAATTTTTTGGAGAAATATTCCGTGAGCTGGTGGTTTTGCATGTCTGTGTTTGCAGCCAGCATCCCTTGCGCTATTAGTGGCATGACGACAGGCATGGAGATTTTGTCTTTCCGATGCTCTGTGGCAACGCCGTACGAATTGCCATCATCTTCAAAAAAGTAGCGGAGCGTTGTGATTAAGTCGTAAGGCCCGTCGCCGCAAATTGAGCCTGCGAAGTGCAATTGTCCAGAGAGGTTGTTTTGTTCTATGTAGCGTTGAGTGGCCAGGGCCACGCTGCCCCCTTGAGAATATCCATAGCAGAACGAGAGCCAGTCGTCCGAGAAATCCAAAGCATCGCCCAGCTCAACTTCTTTTCTATAAAGCGCCAGCCCATAATTGACGGCATCTACGACTTGCCGACTTGTCAATTCCTGGGCTAAGTAAGGGTGGGTGCGTTGGCTGGTCTCACCATAGCCTTCATAGTCGGGTAAGATGATGACACAATTGCCTAATGA
This sequence comes from uncultured Prevotella sp., assembly GCA_900319895.1. GTDB lineage: Bacteria > Bacteroidota > Bacteroidia > Bacteroidales > Bacteroidaceae > Prevotella. The sequence goes on from ONQK01000053.1 coordinate 4,321, forward strand.
TGGATAAGTGGAGGGGCTTGCGCCTGGGAGAAAATTGTAGACGACACCTGTCTCACTTGTCAGGCTCTGATCTTCTGGGAATTCGGAAGGACATTGTTTGGTACTGGTGATGGTGATGTGGCATCCAATCAATACGGTCTCAATGACATCATTTGCCATGTTGGGCTTGTAGGCTATCAATGCTGAGGATAGGACGATGGGATTGCCTTGTGCATCAACACTTGGGTAATTGTATGTGTAATATACTTTTTTATTCCCGTTGATTCTAGTTTTCAGCCTGTCGGAGGCGTTATTATTGCCTGCGACAACGATATTTTGTACACTCGTCAAAAAAAAGATGAGCGAGAGAAAGAAAAAGTCTAGTTTTTTCATGAACTTACATTTCAATGGTTAAATTATCCTGATTATCTGGCACAAAGGTACATATTCTTGATGAAAAATACAAAAAAGGGATTTCTTTTTTGAAAGACTATGCCTGTAATGACGAAATCGGAGGATTAGCACGTTTATTTGATGCGGATGGTTAATGTCTCGGGGTCGAAAATGATGTCTTCCCGCCTGAAATAATGGTTAAAGGCTCCCTCTAATGCCAATTGGCGCGGATCGCCGCACACCAGTCCCCGTTTTTTGTCCATGAGCCAGATGGTGTCTGATAGCTGTAATGCCAATTCGACATCATGGGTGGAAAGGAAAATCGTCTTGCCCTCCTGGTGAGCCAACTCGCGCAGGAGTTGCAGCATGTCGACTTTGCTGGGATAGTCGAGAAAGGCGGTCGGCTCGTCAAGGAAAATGACCGAGGTCTGCTGTGCCAATGCTTTGGCTATCATGATTTTTTGGCGTTCGCCATCGGAAAGCGTCTGTATCATGCGCCGTTCAAGGCTCTTGGTGCCGGTCATCTCAAGGGCTTGGTCCACGACCCTCTCGTCATCCTTTGTCAGTGCGCCCCAGAAGCCTGTATATGGGCTGCGCCCCATCCCCACCATTTCTCTTGCGGTCATGTTGCGCACATCGGGCCGCGAGGTCAGCACGACACCTATTTTTTGCGACAATTGTTTGTTGGTAAGCGTTGAAATATCGTCTTGTTCAATGTAGATCCTCCCTTTTAAAGGAGGTTGAAAAGCCGACAATGTGCGTAGAAGCGTAGACTTGCCCACGCCATTTTCGCCCAACAGGCAGGTCAGTTCGCCGCTTTGCAATGTGGCCTGAATGTCTGTGGCTACTGCATATTCACGGCACTTTCCTGTCGTATAGCCTATGGTGAGTGCTTCAAGTCGGATCGTTTCCATTTATTTTTTAGTTGTGTACCGAAAGTATGTTGCCGTCGTAGGAGGCGCGGTAGCGGATAAGCTTCCGGGCTTTTCCGTCATCGACACAAAATCCAGAGTTGTTCAAATTGTAGCGCCTGCCGCATTTTTTGCATTTGACGTACATCCCGCTGTTGTCCCAGTCCATGGGGTAGTTGGCCTGGTTAAACTCTTTCAGGCAGTTGGGACATTGCTTGTCGAAGGCAAAGAGCCCGTTGCCCAGCAGGCTGTACCCGATGAGCAGCCCGTTGTTGGCGCCCATGACATAGGTTATCGCCGTTTCCCTGGCTGTTGTGATGTCTACATTCTCCCGGGTCCGCCCGTCGTTGAGCTCGGCATGTATTGTGCGCGCGCCGCCACTTCCCCAATTTTGGGATACGCTGACAAAAATACCTGTTGCCATCGGGTTGAGGGCGTTTTTTATGATGCTGGTGTTGTGGATGTTGGTGTCGAAAAAGAACCGGCACTGGTATTCCATGCTGAATTCATTTTCTTCCTTACATGCAGTAATTGTCAGCAATATAGCTATTATGTATGAAAGGCGGCGGGCTCGCATCTTATCTTTCGTCGTATTTTATCATCGCCAGTGCATCTGCAATTTTCTCAATGCCTTCTTGTAGGGGTTTGGAAACCATTGCCTTGATGAACGGATTGATGTCTGCCTTCATGGTGAGTCGCATTTTGCAGCTGTTTTCGTCTATCGGCACTAGTTGGATCCAAAAGTTGAACGGTAACGGACTTTGCGTGGCCTCGAACTTGATGTTTTTGGGCTCTTCCCGCTCGACGATACGCATTCCAACGTCGCCCACGGGTGCCATGTTGATGCTAATGCTGTCGGCATCGAACGACAGGCTTGTGATTTTGTCCTCTGGCAGTTTGTCTTTCAGGCGTTCCAAGTTCGTAAGGTCGCTCAATGCGGCATAAACCGTTTCCTGACCATACGGGATTTGCTTGATGCTACTTTCAAATTTGCTCATTTTTGTTGCCGTTAATTAGGTTCATTGCATCCATTGCGATGGGTTTTTCCGCCATTCGTCCAATAGCTCGGTGTCACTGTCTTTGATGTATCCTGTTGCTAATGCCTGTTCTACAACATGTTCGTAGTCGGTCAAAGTAACCAAGGGGACGTTGGCCTCCTTGAATGCCTGTTCTGCGACAGGGAACCCATAAGTATAGGCTGCAACCATGCCGACGACTTCTCCGCCGGCTTTCCGGATGGCCTCACAGGCTTTTAGGCTGCTTCCACCTGTTGACACGAGGTCTTCGATGACCACAACCTTCTTGCCGGCTTCCAGCTCGCCTTCAATCAGGTTTTCCAAACCGTGGTCCTTGGGCTTGCTGCGTACATATACCAGCGGCAGGTGTAGCGCGTCAGCCACGATGGAGGCTTGTGGAACGCCGGCCGTTGCAACGCCGGCAATCACTTCTACATCAGGGAAATGGGCAAGGATGTTGTGTACGATTTCTGTCTTGACGAAATTGCGGATCTCTGGATATGAAAGGGTCTTGCGGTTGTCGCAGTAGAATGGTGACTTCCAGCCGCTTGCCCAGGTAAAGGGTTGTGTGGGTTGAAGCTTAATGGCTTTGATTTCCAGGAGTTTAGAGGAAAAGTCTTTTTTTAATGCGTCCATTTTCAGTATTTTTTGATTATTTTCATTCATTTTCAGCCCAACCAATGTTTTGAGGACACGATGCTGGGTATAATGATGCAAAGGTACATATAAAAAATGAGAAAAGCGGTGGATTTTGGAAAGAAATGTGATTTCCGTCGGTGAATCATGGTCTTGAACAGTCAAAAACGCCTTTAAAACTAATAAAACTAAGATGGCAACCTGATTTTGCGTAAAGATTGATTGTGTATTGTATTGTATTGTGATGTGTTGTGTTGTGTTGTGTTGTGTTGTGATGCATCCTATGTCCCATTAAAAAAATAAAAATGGCTGGCCGACAGGCTGTCTTGATGGGCGAATGCCTCCTTTTGGCGGAGTTTTATGAAAATCAACTATTGGATTCAGTTGATGGGAGGGGAAAATGCTGCCCCTCGGCGAAACTTTAGTAAAAAGCTTCGGTGGAAGGAGGTAAGTGGAAGGAGAGAAATAAAAATTTTTCAGGTGCAAATTCTCCATTTTGATGAAATAGGTTAATTTTACTGTAAATTTGTTAATTATTTATAATAATCTTATGTTGACGAGTAATAAAGTAGTTGAATCTCCGACAAAATATGTAATTTTGCAGTCCGATTATTTCGGGGATATACTTAGAACCCCAAGATTGTTGTGTTAATAGCAGTGTCTTTGGCCGGGCATTGCGGTTAGTGAATCAGCAGTCTGCATAAAGTTTTTTAGTAGTATAAACCATTTAATTTAGAAATGAACACTTTAAGTTACAAGACTATTTCCGTCAACAAGGAAACAGCCCAGAAAGAATGGGTAGTCATTGATGCTACCGATCAAGTTGTCGGTCGCCTGTGCTCAAAAGTAGCAAAACTGCTTCGTGGCAAATACAAGGTAACCTTCACTCCGCATGTGGATTGTGGAGACAACGTCATTATCATCAATGCCGACAAGGTAGTTTTCACAGGTAAGAAAGAAACCGACAAAGTTTACACGCGCTATACTGGTTATCCAGGCGGACAACGCTTCAACACTCCTGAGGAATTGCGCAAGAGAAAAGACGGTGCAGACCGTATCCTCCGCCATGCCGTGAAGGGCATGCTTCCTAAAGGCCCGTTGGGACGTCGGCTGCTTGATAATCTTTTTATCTATAGTGGAACAGAACACAAGCATGAGGCACAAAAGCCAAAAGCAATTGATATTAACCAGTATAAATAAGCATAGAATATGGAAGTAATAAATGCAATAGGCCGTAGAAAGAGCGCCATCGCGCGTGTTTACCTCACAGAAGGGAATGGCAAAATTACTATCAACAAGAAAGATATCACGGAATATTTCCCCTCGGCAATTCTTCAGTACGTTGTAAAACAACCGCTTGAATTGCTGGAAGTTCTCGGGAAATACGACATCAAAGCCAATTTGGACGGTGGCGGATACACAGGTCAGAGCCAAGCTCTCAGACTTGCTATCGCCCGTGCACTCGTTAAAGTTAATGCGGAGGACAAGAAAAACCTGAAGACTCACGGCTTCCTCACACGCGACTCTCGTGAAGTGGAACGCAAGAAGCCAGGTCGTCCAAAGGCACGCCGCCGCTTCCAGTTCAGTAAGCGTTAATCCCCGGCAGGACAGCAAATGTTTAGTATCTAAACCGGCGAGATTTCCAGACGAACTACCCGCCGGTTGGTTCTAACAAACTTAAAAAGAAAGTAAACAACCAAAAAAAATTAACACATGTCAAGAACAAATTTTGACCAATTATTGCAGGCTGGATGCCATTTCGGACATCTCCGCCGCAAATGGAATCCTTCAATGGCGCCCTACATCTTCATGGAGCGCAATGGTATTCACATCATCGATCTCCACAAGACGGTGGCAAAAATCGACGAGGCAGCCGACGCTTTGAAGCAAATTGCAAAGTCTGGCAAGAAAATTCTCTTCGTCGCTACTAAAAAACAGGCCAAAGACATTGTTGCCGAGAAAGCAGCAAGCGTTAATATGCCGTACGTTATCGAACGTTGGCCGGGTGGTATGTTGACCAACTTCCCAACCATCCGTAAGGCTGTCAAGAAAATGACAACCATCGACAAACTGATGAACGACGGAACTTTCTCAAATCTCTCTAAAAGAGAATTGTTGCAAATCACACGCCAACGCGCAAAATTGGAGAAGAACCTCGGTTCTATTGCCGACCTCTCTCGCTTGCCTAATGCCATTTTCGTGGTTGACGTTATGAAGGAAGCCATTGCCGTACGCGAGGCAAACCGCCTTGGCATTCCCGTCTTCGCTATCGTTGACACCAACTCTGAACCGAAAAACATCGACTTTGTGATTCCTGCAAACGATGATGCAAAAGACAGTGTTGAAGTCATCCTGAGTGCATGCTGTGCAGCAATTGCAGAGGGACTGGAAGAGCGCAAGGCTGAAAAAGCTGACGAAAAAGCCGCTGCTGAACAAGCAGAAGAGGCGGCTGAGTCACGTCCGCGCAGAGCAAGAAAAAGCCGCAAGGAGGCAGAAGCCAGTGCTGAAGAAAACGTAGAGGAAAATCCTACTCAAACAGAGGAAACAGAAGCAGCAGAGGCATAGTCTCCGTTGGTCTTAATTATCAACATTTAATGAATAACAAAGAATTATGGAAATTTCAATAGACGATATCAAGAAGCTTCGCGCGATGACCGGTGCTGGTCTTGCAGACGTTAAGAAGGCACTGACAGAGGCAGAAGGCGATTTTGACAAGGCCAAAGAATTGCTCCGTGAGCGTGGCCTTGCCATTGCTGCGAAGCGTTCAGACCGCGAGACATCCAATGGTTGTGTGCTGGTGAAATCTGAAAATGGTTTTGCCGCAATGATTGCCCTCAAGTGCGAAACCGACTTTGTGGCCAATGGAGCAGACTTCATCGCCTTGACACAGTCGGTTCTCGATGCTGCAGTTGCCAACAAGTGCGCTACACTGGAAGAAGTGTACGAACTGACATTGGCAGACGGCCAGAAAGTGCAAGAAGCTGTCACACAACGATCTGGCATTACCGGAGAGAAGATGGAACTTGACGGTTATTACACGCTGGAAGGCGAAAACATCGAGGTGTATGACCACATGGGCAAGCACACTCTTGCGACGATGGTGCAGACCAACAAGCCGGCCGCTGAGGCAGGCCATAAAGTGGCGATGCAGGTAGCTGCCATGAAACCGGTGGCCCTTGATGCAGAAAGCGTTCCACAGGCAGTCTTGGACGAAGAATACAAAACAGCAGTAGAGAAGACAAAGCTCGAACAATGCCAAAAAGCAGTGGAGGTGGCATTGAAGAAAGCCGGTTTCAACCTCTACATTGCTGAAAACGAGGAGCATTTGGCAGAAGGCATCGCTAAAGGAAACATCACAGAGGCACAAGCACAGGAAATCCGTGAGTTGAAAGAGCGCGTGGCAGCAGAAAAGGCGGCGACTCTCCCGGCGCAGATGATTGAAAGCATCGCGAAGGGACGCGTTCAGAAGTTCTTGAAGGAGAACTGCCTTGTAGACCAAGAGTTCCAATTTGGTGACGGTGATAAAGCCAGTGTGGCAGAATGGCTGAAGAAACAAGACAGTGAGTTGAAAATCACAGCGTTCCGCCGTTTCACACTGACCGCAGAATAATTCTCGAAAATGAGTTTCGACCATTGCTTTCCTGCCTTTCCAAACGAAGGGCAGGATTTTTTTTGCTTGTGGAAATGGGGAAAATGCAGATGATGCATGTAAAACGCATCATGTTTTGTGATTTTTTCCTATTTTTGTATATTCAATTACACTTTACAAACCTAAA
>ONQK01000036.1 GCA_900319895.1 uncultured Prevotella sp.
CCGATTTATGCTATCAAGCTGCCAAAGACATCTTATACTGGCTCCATCTTGTGCAGTTCGGCTTCCATGAGAAAAGGCTATAGCTATTCGATTGCTTGCGTCAGCTCGGTGACAGGCACCGAAAGCAATGGATTCATAGCCAAGCCTACAGCTTCCGGGCTTAGTGCACGCGTAAATATTACGGCAAGATAATAAATTAATAAAAATTAATAGGTCTTCTGTTTTGAAGTGTTGTTGTCTGCTCATTGCAGCAGGACAGCAACACTTTTTTGTGCGCATGACGAATGTCGTCCCATGAAATTAATCGAAAAAAAATCCCCTGACATGAAGTCAGAGGATTTTGTCTTTAAGCACAGACGATGCACATGTCCTATTTTTCCACCAAGATGCGGGCGTCCACTGCCGTTACGTCATCGTCGTCGGCGAGCAGCGGGTTAATGTCCATCTCCTTGATTTCCGGTGTGTGGTGCAGCAGAATCGACAGCCGTACGATGATGTCGGCGTATTTCTCCTCATTAACGCCTTTCTGTCCGCGCGTACCTTGGATAATCTTATAGCCCCGCAGCGAGCGGATCATCGACTGCGCCTCCGGGATGGAGAGTGGCGCAAGACCTCCCGCGACATCCTTGAGCGCTTCTACGAAGATTCCGCCTAGTCCACAAAGCACAAGATGGCCGAAGCGTGGCTCATATTTGGCACCGATGAAGAGTTCTGTCCCTCTGATCATCTTTTGCACCATGACGGCCGTGGCATCTTTGATTCCCATCATGCGGTCGAATTCGCCGGCGAGCTGTTCGTCGCTGCTGATATTGAGCTTTACGCCGCCCACATCGCTCTTGTGTACCGGTCCTACCACTTTTGCCACGACGGGGTATCCTGCTTTTTTGGCAAATTCCACGATGGCCGCCTTGTCGTTGCTCACAAATTCCGGAACCGTGGGAATACCGGCGCATTGCAATAGCTCGTTGACGAGTTTTGGCGCAATGTATCCGTTGTCTTTTACACCGTCGATAATCTCACGCACACGTTGCACGTCAACCATTGAAGCGTCACAGCCTTGGCTTGCAGGACGGGGGGTGTTCACCACGCGTGTGAGCGCATTGGCGAGTGTCACCTCATCGCTGAAGTTAACGTGTCCCTTGCTGAGGAAGTCTGCGACCTCGGGACCGGCGGTCTTGATGCTGGGCAGGATAGGGAACACCGGTTTCTTGCATGTGAGCATTTTTTCGTGTAAAACGTTGTAGGCATCATAGAGCTCGACAAGTCCCGGCGTGCCGAAAATGACCATGATGGCGTCGATGTTGTCGAATTTTTCCTCGCAATAGTCTATGGCGATTCCCAGATGTTCTGGCGTCCCCGTAGCGAGGATGTCAATTGGGTTGGCTGCCGATGCGCCGGGGAACAATTTGCCTTTGAGCTCTTCTGCCAGTTCGCCATCAAGGCTTGGAATGTTCATGCCGCCTTTTGACAGTGCGTCGGTGAGCATGACCCCCGGCCCTCCGGCGTGGGTCACGATTGCCACATTCCTGCCCTCTACGCGTGGTAGTGTGAAGATGCAACCTGTCGTCGTTAGTTCTTCACGTGAGTAACAGCGTACAATGCCGGCTTTTTTGAACAGTGCTTCAACTGCTGAGTCGCTGGAGGCAATGGCCCCTGTGTGCGATGATGCCGCGCGGCTCCCGCTTTCGCTCGAACCTGCCTTGATGGCAGCGATGCGGCAGCCTTTTTGAATCAGCGAGGTGGCGTGTTTGAGCAGTTTGTCGGGCTTGCTGATGTTTTCCACATAGAGCAGTTTGACGTGTGAGTCTTTTTCAGCGTCAAAATGCTCGTCCATGTACTCCAATACGTCCTCGATGCCGATTTGCTTGCCGTTGCCGATGCTCCAGACGGAGTTGAATTGCAGGCCTTTTGACACGGCCGACTCCAGGATGAACACCGCCGTGGCACCCGATCCCGAGATGAAGTCGACACCTTTGGCGCTCAGTGCAGGAATGGGCTTGGTGAAAACAGAATGGTGCCATGCCGTGAGCAAGCCGATGCAGTTGGGGCCGATGAGCGCCGCTTGGTATTTCTCACAAGTATCTAAAATCTGCTGTTCCAAGATAGCGCCTTCGTGCGTCTCTTCGCCAAATCCGGCAGATAGGATGATGAACGCCCGCACGCCTTTTTCGGCAGCGAGGAATTCCACATATTCGGGGCAGTATTTTGCTGCCACCACTAAGATGGCCATGTCGGTTTGCGGCAATTCGTCGGCCTGATGGAACGCCTTGATGCCCTGCACCTCGTCTTCCTTGGGGTTGATGACGTGCAGCTGCCCTTGAAATCCGCCGCTCAGGAGGTTCCTGATGACGGCGCCGCCTGGCTTCTGTGTATCGTTGGACCCGCCAACGACAACAATTGAGTTAGGTTTTAAAAGTTGTTGGTTGATCATATGAAATAATGTTTTATTGAGGTCAAGTTTTCATGCTATGCAAAGTTACGATAAAGTTTGTGAACAGCAAAATAAAAGGGGAAAATCTTCGTCAATGCCATTTTTTTTTACCATCCATTGATGGATGGAAATAACAATGAGTAAGTCTTTTGGGGATGAAAACACAAAAAAATCATTAAAATTGTATTTTTTTTTCGTAATTCTAATTATAATGCGTATTTTTGTGTGAAAATCTAAAAACCTAAACCATAAATTATACCGAAAAATTATGATGAATGAACAACTGATTATGAATGCCAACGAAGTCGTTGCATTCTTGCAAAAGCCGGCATCTGAGTTTACCAAGCAAGACATCATCTCATATGTGCGGGAAAATGGCATTAAAATGATTAATTTCATGTATCCGGGCGGTGACGGAAAGTTGAAAACGCTGAATTTCGTCATCACCAACTTGGAATACCTCAACGCCATCCTCACTTGCGGCGAGCGCGTGGACGGTTCAAGCCTCTTTTCGTTTATAGAAGCAGGCAGCAGCGACCTTTATGTGCTGCCGCGCTTCTCGACGGCGTTCGTTGACCCATTTGCCGAAATCCCGACTTTGAGTATGCTTTGTTCTTTTTTCGACAAAGACGGCAAACAGTTGGAAAGCTCACCGGAATTTACGCTTGCCAAGGCGTGCAAAGCTTTCCGTGAGGTGACCGGCATGGAGTTCCAAGCCATGGGCGAGCTCGAATATTACGTCATACAGCCCGAAATCGACGAGTTCGCTGCCGTTGACCAGCGTGGCTATCACGAGTCTGCCCCATACGTCAAGACAAACGATTTCCGCACGCTCTGCATGTCGTACATCGCAAAAACCGGTGGACAAATCAAATATGGACATTCGGAAGTGGGCAATTTCAGGCAAGACGGCCTTATCTATGAGCAGAATGAGATTGAGTTCTTGCCCGTGCGTGCCGAAGACGCCGCCGACCAGTTGATGATTGCCAAGTGGGTCATCCGCAATTTGGCATATGAGTGCGGGCTCAATGTCACTTTTGCCCCAAAGATCACTACGGGAAAGGCCGGATCGGGGCTTCATATCCACATGCGGCTCATGAAAGACGGCAAGAATCAAATGCTTGAAGGCGGCGTGCTCAGCAAGGACGCGCGCCGCATGATTGCCGGAATGATTGACTTGGCTCCCAGCATCACAGCATTCGGCAACAAGAATCCGATGTCCTACTTCCGCCTTGTGCCACACCAGGAAGCTCCGACCAACGTTTGTTGGGGCGACCGTAACCGCTCTGTGCTCGTGCGCGTGCCGCTGGGCTGGGCAGCAGACGTGGACATGAGCCGTGTAGTCAATCCGTTGGAACCGGAGAATAAATACGACACCTCGCTCAAGCAAACCGTTGAGATGCGCTCGCCCGACGGTTCTGCGGACCTTTACCAGCTGCTGGCCGGGCTTTGCGTGGCTTGCCGGCATGGGTTTGAGATGGAAAATGCGCTAGAAGTCGCAGAGCGAACATATGTTAACGTCAATATTCATGACAAGCAAAATGAGGACAAGTTGGCGCAGTTGGCACAGCTGCCTGACAGTTGTTTTGCCTCTGCCGAATGTCTGGACAAGCAGCGTGAAGTATTCCAGCAGCATGGTGTCTTCTCGCCTGCCATGATCGATGGCGTAATCAAGCAGCTCAAAGGCTTCAACGACAAGACTTTGCGCTCGGACATCGAAAACAATCCGGCAGATATACAAAGACTTGTTGACGAATTCTTCCACTGTGGATAGGATGAATTGCAGCCATGAAAAAAGCGGAGGTTGGGCCTCCGCTTTTTTCATGGCTGTTCCTTGCCGGCTTCAAGCAGATGTGTCGCAAGACCGTCCGCCGCTTGCGTCAAAGCCACCAATGGCACGTCGCTTGCCTCAGAGACATTGCTTTTCTGTTCGTAGCTTTGGAACGGCAGGTCCCATGCCGACATGTGCCAGCGGATGGCCAGGATTTCATCATTGGTCAATTCTAATCCCAGCCGAAGCAACATAATGACCGACTTTTCGCCGTGTCCGACAGGGAAGCGGCTGTAGTCGGGCTCATAGCCAATGTATTTTTCCCAACGGTCATTGGCATCTTTTCGGAATTTTTCTTTCTTCTTATAAATGGCAGACTTGCAAACATCATGCAGCAATGTAGCAATTGCAATACTCTCGGCAGGGAGCTGCGCCTCCAATTCGGCTTTGACCAATATCATGCTTTCGCGCAGTTTGACCGCTACACGGTAAACATTCATCGAATGCTCCAGCAGTCCGCCGTCATAGCTCAAATGACGGTTGACCGATGCCGGCGCTTGAAAAAATCCGGAACGCTCCAAATAGTCAATCACGTTCTCCATCCCTTTGCGCCCTGTTGAGCGCAGAAGTTCTATAAATTCTGTCTTCATCTGAATGGTTTTTGATTCAAAATATTGTTTTCAACAAACTAAAAGCCAACTTTTTGGTCAAAGTTACGAAAAAAAATCAATGAAAAGGATGAAATATACATTAAAATCAAATAAAAATGCTATTTCGCAACAATAAAAAAGCAAAAAAACGAACTTGTCTGCCTGATTTTGGCATTTCTTCATGAAGAGGCCGGGCGAACGGACAATGCCATGGGGCAAAACAAAAACGCGTACCTCCGGAGATGAGGCACGCGTTTCAGGATTTTTATTTTCGTACTAGGATACTCGAAAAACGGCATTCAAAATTCCACAACCATTCCCATGAGCGGTGCGTGCTGCTGTGCGCCATAGACGTCTGTCTCGCCCAGTGCCCCGCTCGCAATGGGGCGGCGGATGGTGATTTTCACAGCCTTCGCAGGATCGAAATAGACGAGGTGGAAGATGTCGCTCTCAGGGATCCCATAGAGTTTGGCAAAGCCTTCCTTGGTGATGGACTGTGCGGCCTTGACCTTTTCGTAGGTGCCGAAATCCTTGAAAATCACGTCGAAGGTTAGTTCATAGGGGCCTGAGTTCTTGCTACGAATCACTGAGGCTATTTCTGTCAACTTATGTTTTTCCATGTCTTTGTTCCTTTCTTTTTTAGAAGTTCATGTATTCGATGGGGAACGGAGCGCATGTGTCTTCAATGCGCATGAGGTGATAGACGTTGAACTCGTATACCGCGCCCATCTTGCAGTCGCTCGGTGAGAACGGGAATGCGAGGTTGCCTGCGGTGGAGATGCGTCCTTCGTAGCCGTAGTGCAGCATCGTTGAGCGTGCAAATCCGCAAATGGTGTTCGCCTCTTCCTGAGTGGGAGCCACCGCCTCGATGATGATCAGCAGTTCGTCGCTTTGAGAGTCTGGAGTGTCGGGGAACATGTGCATCACGCCTTTTTTACCGTAAATCTTGAAATCGAGGTGGAAGTTTTTCATGCCAGAGTTGCGGAAGTTGTCTTCCACACGCTCGCGCACCTTCTCTACAATCGTGTCGATTTGGCTGATCATCACGGGGTCGTGCGTCGCCGCTGGCGACATCGTGCGGAAGCCCACGCGGCGTACGCCTTC
>ONQK01000165.1 GCA_900319895.1 uncultured Prevotella sp.
GGAGAGCTCCAGGGCGACAAGTCCGTCGCTATTTTGCTCAATGCGGACAAGAATTTCCGCATCTTTTTGGTCTACAATTACCCGGATGCACCGCAGATTTATCTCCTCACGCCGTGTGAATGGGCGATAGGTTGAAGGGAGGCTGGAACGGAGTGGGCCGGGGACGGAAATGCCAAATACCCATGAAATTAGTTGTACCAATGCACGCATGTCGTATTTCATCTCATCAAGAGGCAAATCCTCCTGGCGATTGGAGTTTCGGCGCATTTGGTCAATGGCAATACGGTCTGCGACAGGGATTTGATGACGTTTGCACAAGAAGTCGACTTGTGCAAAAACACTTCCAAAGGCCTGTCGCTCGCCGCGCAGTCCTTCGTGGCATACTTGCACGAGAATTTCGTGCATTGAACGATTGCGCGAAATGTTTTTCGTGCCGTCTGGTTGCAGCAGCTGTTCAATGCGAGTATACCATTCGTTTACAATCAGTGCTTTTTCTGGGGCCATTGGACAGCTCGTCGTTTCAGGATGGTGTTATTTCTCAAGTTCTTCTCGCCAGCGGCAGAACGGGTTCGTCAGCAACGAGGTGTTGTGGAAACGATGGTCTCCTGTCACTTCTTTGCCAATGAAGTCGGGTTTTATAAAATCCTCTTCTTCGTCCTGTAATTCGACTTCTGCGAGCAAAAGTCCTTCATTCTCACCGTGAAATTCGTCGATTTCAAAGACGTGTGCCCCGCTATTGACCAGATAACGATGCTTGTCGATTATCCCTCCCCTGCAAAACCGTAGCAACTGGCGTGCTTCCTCCACTTCGATTTCCTTTTCGAACTCATAACGTGCAAAGCCGCCGGCGCGCGGGCGCCCTTTGATGGTCAGGTATGCTTTCTGGTCGCGGATCCTGACTCTTATAGTGCAGCCTTGGCATGGGATGTAGCCTTGCTGGACGTGGGTGCGGGAAAAGGCGGCGCTTTTGAATGCGTCGCCTTCCTTAACCAAGAATTTACGTTCTATTTCCAGGCCGCTCATAATGATGCATAGATGATGAGCCCAATGGCAGCTACCAGCAGGCCTCCGATAATCCAGTTGATGACGCGTTTTGCTTTTTTCTCTTGTTCTGCCTCACGTTTGGCACGGTTGATTTTACTTTTTTCGCTCATAATATATCAGTTTTATCAATGTTAGTTTCAATTTTCGTCATTGACGGGGAATTCCATGAGGTAAGCCTTGATGAAATCGTCTATCTCGCCGTCCATTACGCCGTCCACGTCGGTGGTTTGGTAATTGGTGCGGTGGTCTTTCACGCGGCGGTCGTCGAAGACATAGCTCCTGATTTGGCTTCCCCATTCGATTTTTTTCTTCCCAGCCTCTATTTTGGCTTGCGCCTCGAGGCGTTTTTTCATGGCACGGTCATAGAGCTGGGACTTCAAAAGTCGCATGGCATTGTTCCTGTTCTCCAACTGTTTGCGGCTTTCCGTATTCTCAATCAGGATTTCTTCTTCCTCACCAGTCTCTGGGTCTATGTATTGATATCGCAGACGCACGCCAGTCTCGACTTTATTGACATTTTGGCCGCCTGCGCCACCGCTTCGGAACAGGTCCCAAGAGACTTTTGAGGGGTCGACAAAAACCTCAATGGTGTCGTCGACCAATGGTGATACGAAGACCGAGGCAAAGCTGGTCATGCGCTTGCCTTGTGCATTGAAGGGCGATACGCGGACCAGCCGGTGCACGCCATTCTCGCTTTTGAGGTATCCGTAGGCATATTCTCCGCCTTCAATCTCCATCGTTACGCTCTTGATGCCTGCCTCATCGCCGTCCTGCAAGTTGCTGACAGTTACCTTGTGCCCATGGCTTTCTGCCCAGCGCATGTACATTCGCATCAGCATCTGTGCCCAGTCTTGGCTCTCGGTGCCGCCAGCCCCGCTGTTGATTTTCAGCACACAGTCCATCGGGTCTTCTTTCTGCCGGAGCATGTTTTTCAGTTCCAACGCCTCTATGGCGGTGATGGCACGTTGATAGCCGGCCTCGACTTCTGCCTCTGACACCATCTCGTCGTCATGGTAGAAGTCAAATGCCAGTTGTAGCTCATCGGCGGCGGTGCGCACCTCGGCGTAGCCGTCGAGCCATTTCTTGATGCCTTTCACCTTTTTCATCTGCTCTTCGGCCGTCTTGGTGTCGTTCCAGAAGTCGGGGTCTTGTGTACGAAGGTTTTCTTCTTCGTATTCCACCTTTTTCTTCTCAATGTCCAGATATTTGTAAAGTGCGGCGGTCCGTTCTTGTATCTCTTTAAGTTGGTCGGATGTTATCATTTATTCTTCATACATTTTTTCGATTTCCCTCGCATAGTTTTTATACAGCATCGGGCGTTTGATCTTGAGTGTGTTGGTCAACTCTCCCGCTTCCATGCTGAAGCCTTTGGGCAACAAGGTGAACCGTTTGATTTGTTCGTATGAGGCGAATTGTTGTTGGAGTGTGTCGATTCGTTCTTTCAACATCTGGTTGATTTGTTCATTGGCACACAGGTTTGTGCGGCTTGTCAGCTCGATGCCGTTGTCTTTGGCATATTCTTCCAGCAGATGGTAGTTGGGGACAATGAGTGCCGACACGAATTTTCGGCAGTCTGCCACGATGCAGATTTGATCAATGTACTTGTCGACCAACAGGCTTGCCTCAATGGCCTGCGGGGCGATGTATTTCCCGTTGCTGGTCTTGAACAGGTCCTTAATGCGGTCTTTGAGGAAAAGCTCGCCGTTGTGCAGATAGCCTGCGTCGCCTGTGTGGAAGTATCCGTCGGCGTCGAAGGCTTGCTTGTTCAGCTCGTCGCGCTTGTAATAGCCTCGTGTGATGGTCGGGCCTTTGAGTAGCACCTCGTCGTTTTCGCCGATCTTGATGCTGATGCCTTCAATGGGCCGTCCTACCGATCCGATGGTGTAGGGTTTGCCGCGGTGGTCGCACGAAACGGTGGCAAGGCTCTCGGTCAGACCGTATCCAACGATCATGTCGATGCCGATGGTGTGGATGAACTCCTCCACTTCTGCCGACACATGTGCGCCTGCCGTGGGGAAGAAGTTGGCATTCTCCAGCCCCAGTTCTTTCCTGATGAGGCTGAAAAGGGTCTTGTTGACGAATTGATATTCTAATTCCAGTGCCAAAGGTGGCTTCTTGCCCCGGCTTTTGTATTCAATATTGTATTTTCGTCCTATGCGTAGCGCATTGTTGAAGATTTTGCGCTGCACGGGGCCTGAATTCTCGATCTTTTCTTTTACGCCGATGAAAACCTTCTCCCAGAATCGCGGTACTGACGACATGCAGGTGGGGTGTGTCTCGCGCAGAGACTGTTGAATCTCGGCGGGATAGGTGTTGATGACCAGTGTCGCGCCAACGGTCAGGCAGAGAATGGCCCATCCGCGCTCGAAAACGTGCGTATAGGGCAGGAAATTCATCACCAGGTCTTTGTCCGTAATGGGGACACATTTGAGATTCGCCTCAAATGCGGCATGGTATTGTGAGTAGGATAGGATGACACCCTTCGAGTCGCCGGTCGTGCCGCTGGTATAAAGGATGTTGGCGATGTCGTCTTCATTGGCTTGTGCCCACAGCTTCTCGACCTCAATCTGCCGGGGTAGGTTCTCGCCCAGCTTGAGGAAGTCGGAGAAAAACATGGACGACTTGTCCTCGGCGCTGATGCGCACGCTGCGGTCGAAGATGATGATGCGCTCCAAGGTCGGACAAAGTGAGAATACCCGTGCCGCCTTGTCGTATTGGGCCTGCTCGCCGACAAATAAGATCCTGATTTGGGCATCATTGATGATGAACTGCAGCTGTTGCTCGCTGCTCGTGGCATAAAAGGGTATGGTGACGGCGCGGATGCCAAATGCGCCGAAATCCGTGTAAAGGTACTGAATGGCATTTTGTGCGAACACTCCGATGTTTTCCTGCACTTTCACGCCAAGGTTCAGCATCGCATTTGACACAATTTTTACATTCTCTGAAAATTCTTTCCAAGAGGCTTCTTTCCATTTCAGCGAGCCGAAGTCACGGTATACAAAAACTCTCCGGTCGCCATATTTTTTCGCCTGTTCGTGAATCATCAGAGCTATATGGCTTGTATTCTGCATATTTTATATGGTTTTTATTTATGCAAAGTTAGTGTAATTTGTGAACAATGCAAAATAAAACGTGTCCTTTTTTTGACGAAAAAGGGTGAGCCCTGTCTGACATAGGGCTCACCATGCTGAAAATTACACAGGGTTATGTCCTGTCCTAATGTTGAATCGCGGAGGTCTCCGCGTGCTTTTATTCAAGCCAAGAGCCGGCGAGCAGCCCTCTAGTCCTGAACTTTCATCCGTCTCTTGTCGGTCTCTTTCCTTTTCTTCTTTGCGATTTTCATGTGGATGCTTCCCCGGCTGTCGGATAAAAAACAAGGACAGTATACCGAATACTGTCCTTGTTGGGATAGGATTGAAGCAAATGCCTTGTTATTGCACGCCCATTTCACGCAAAAGGCGGTCGGCGTGTCCCCATTTGTCCATCATGAAGATGATGTAGCGGATGTCGGCGCCGATGCATCGTGCGAGCACCTTGTCGAAGAGGATGTCGCTGGCGAGGCTGTCCCAGTTGCCGTCGAAGGCGAGCCCGATGAGCCGTCCTTGCCCGTCGAACATGGGGGATCCCGAGTTTCCGCCGGTGATGTCGTTGTTGGTGATGAAGCAGAGGTGCATTTTCCCGGTGGTCGGGTCTGTGTATTTCCCGTAGTCGGTTGCCGAGAACAGTTCGTGCATGATGGGCTCGGCATAATACTCAAAATTCTTGTCAGCCTGCTTCATCTTTTCGAGGATACTTTCCGAGGTGGTGTAATAGTCGGACATCTTTCCTCCGAGCATGAAGCC
>ONQK01000035.1 GCA_900319895.1 uncultured Prevotella sp.
CGGTGATCGAGTCGCCGTGGCTCATCCACACCTGCGAATAATCGTCGAAACCGCGGAAAAGCGGATTTTCCTTGTCAATGAACTGCAGATGGGCGCGGCCATACTCGCGGGTGTCGGTTTTCTCGACCTTGCCGCCATTGACGTGCGAAATATACTGCGCTCCGTAGCAGATGCCAAGCACGGGCACCTTTCCGACAAACTGCGAGAGATCGACCTGAAAAGCGTCGGGGTCGTGCACCGAGAAGGGCGATCCGCTGAGGATGACGCCGATGACGCTCTCGTCGCCAACGGGAAACTTGTTGTAGGGCAGAATCTCGCAAAACGTGTCGAGTTCGCGGACACGGCGACCAATCAGTTGTGTGGTCTGGCTGCCGAAGTCGAGGATGATGATTTTTTGCATAGCTTTATTTTTTTAGTCTTATTTTCTGTTGTCTTGTATATCGTCCAAAAAATGTTGGGCATCTTGCAGCATTTCTATCTTGCCAATGTCCATACATCTCAAATCTTCTTTAAAATAGCCTTGGATTGGGACTTCCTGGCAGATTTTGAGGTATAGGTCCATGATACCGAAGCGCTGTGGCATGTCTTGAAGGTACGGAAATATTTGCGGGGCAAGTAAATGTATGCCGCAGAATGCCATTTTTTTGCATTCTTCAGTGTTTAATTGTGGATATGGTGACTTGATTTCGTCCGTTTTAAGGTTTGTCCATCCCATGAGCCTCATGTTGTCGTTGAAAAGTAGATAACGCTCTGTATTTCTGCTATTTACGACTAATTTTGTGGCATTTCCGTCCTTGGTTTCCCAAAATGCAGACAAGTCCAGGTTGCTCAGTATGTCAACGTTGTGGACAAGCACAGGTAAGTTGAGGTCAAACATTTCAAGGGCTTTTTTGATGCCACCTCCTGTTTCTAGCAGCATGTCGCTTTCGTCGGAAATGCTGATTTCCATCCCAAAATTGTCATTTTGCCTTAAAAAATCAATAATTTGTTGGGAAAAATGATGTACGTTGACAACGACGTGCGCGGCTCCCGCCTTTTTCAATTTAAGTAAAACATGTTCCAAAAGAGGTTTTTCGCCGACACGGACCAAAGCCTTGGGCGTGTGCTCGGTCATGGGTTTCAGGCGAGTGCCCATGCCTGCGGCAAAAACCATAGCTTGTTTCAACATATTTTTAGGTTATTTTGTTTTTTAATTTAATGAAAATTTTAATTTTCTGATTTTCAGCTAGAAAGGAGCATCTTCAAAGCTTGGCGGAGGTATGGCTTCCATGTGCCGTTGATTTGATTTTGACTCCACCAATCCTTCGGTCGAGAATGAGTTGTTTTCCAAAAATGCCGGAATGTCTTGGACGGGGTCTTGGAATCGTGTAAATTGGCTCTTGAAGTCGAGCATCACGTCTTTTACCTCACCTTTACGGTGCTTGGCAATCATGATGAATGCTTTACCGTGCAAGTCTCCAAACTTGGGATGTTCATAAATTTTATAGTATTCCGGGCGGTGGACGAACATGACCATATCGGCGTCCTGCTCAATGGCTCCCGATTCTCGCAAGTCGCTCAACTGCGGCTGTTTCCCCTCTTTTTTGTCATCTCGTGTGTCTACTGAACGGTTGAGCTGTGAAAGTGCCAGAATTGGGATGTTCAGCTCTTTTGCCAACTGTTTGAGCGACCTACTGATAACCGAGACTTCTTCTTGCCTGTTGCTGAACCTTGCGCCGCCCGCGGTCATCAGCTGCAGATAGTCGATCATGATGACTTTGACGCCGTGTTCGCGCACCAGTCGTCTGGCTTTTGTACGTAGTTCAAAGACGTTTAATGCAGAAGTGTCGTCCAGATAGAGTGGTGCGCCTTGCATCTGCGAAACGCCGCGGTCGATGCGCTCCCATTCGTCGCCATCCAGCTGTCCTGTGAGGATTTGCGTGCCGTTCACTTCGCAGACATTGGACATTAAGCGGTTGACGAGTTGTACGTTGCTCATTTCAAGCGAGAAGAATGCCAGAGGGATCCTTTGGTCGATGGCGATGTTTCGTGCCACCGAAAGGGCAAACGAGGTCTTTCCCATGGCTGGTCGTCCTGCGATAATCACTAGGTCTGAGGCCTGCCAGCCGCTGGTGATGCGGTCGATCTCAGCGTATCCAGTGGGCACGCCTGTCATTCCCCCATCGTTTTTGGCTGCAACTTGAAGGATTTTGGTAGCTTCTTTCAAAACAGGGTCAATAGCCGTATAGTCTTTTTTCATGTTTGTCTGAGCGAGTTCAAACAAACGGCTTTCCGCGTCGTTGAGCAAGTCTTTGGCATCGATGGTCTCGTCAAATGCCTCTGTCTCCAGTCTGCTGGCGTAGCTGATGAGTTGGCGGGCCAGCGACTTTTTTGCCAAAATGGCAGTATGGTATTCGATGTGGGCTGATGATGAGACCATTTGACAGAGCTCGACGACATAGCTGGCCCCGCCAACGTTTTCCAGTGTTCCTTCCACTTTCAGTTGTTCGGTGACAGTCATCAGGTCGATGGGCCTTCCGTCGATGTTCAGTTGGTTGATGGCATTGAAGATGGCTTGATGGCGCGAGTCGTAGAACACCTCGGCCTTCAAGTCATCGCTGACGATGGAGAGCGCGTCTTTGTCGACCATCAGAGCGCCCAAGACCGCCCGCTCGACGTCTACGGCCTGCGGGGGCACATGCCCTAAGGTGTTGTCCAGTGTTTTAGGCTGGCTACGGCGTTTGTCCGTTTTTTTCTCTGGCATAAATTCGTTGAATTATCTGTTTTTAGTGTTTTGAAAGTTGCTTTTGAGTTGCAAAAATAAAAAAAAAACTCCAGATTCCGTGTCACGCCTTCCCTTTTTTCTCAAAAAATGTTTTCTCCGTGTTTTTTGACTTGACAAAGTGGTCTTGGCGGCGACTTTCCTCACGCCGTTTCTCGTGTCTTGGGGTGTGTTTTCGCAAGTTCATAGGTGTTTTTGCAAGAAAAAACAGAAAATTTGCAATGTCTTTCAGAAATAGCCGTGATGTAATAAAAAATGTTATTTTTCATTGCTGTTTCATTTTTTTTTCTTATCTTTGAATTCTATTTAAAATCCAAATATATCACATAAAATTGTAACATTATGATAACCAATAAGAAAGACTTGAAAAAAACAATCAACTATGTTTGTAGTGAGTTGTTTGCAGAGTGTGTTGCAGTATCTCTTTATAGTGGAAAAAATGATGAAGAAAACACAAAAGCTTTGCTGGCTAGCATCATAAAAATACATAACGATTACATCAGTCGGATTTCACATCCTGAGCCAGGGATGCCGGCTAAGCTCTTTTTTCAGGACTTGGTGAAGAATTTCAACAAGGAAGTTTCCGAAATTATCGACCATATTAGTAATCAGCATTGATCTGAATGTTTTTTCATTGATATCATAGTCATCAACCGCATATTATTTTTTTTATGTGGCAGAAATTTTGTAGCTACATCCTTTATAAAAGATTGGGCTGGACAACTGATGTGACCATCGAACGTCCAGCCAAGTATATTATATGTCTGGCACCACACACGAGCAATTGGGACTTTTTCATAGGCGAGCTGTATGCCCTTGCCGAAGGCTTGGAGTGTAACTTCCTCATGAAGAAAGAGTGGTTCTTTTGGCCATTGGGCTATTGTTTCAAAAAAATGGGTGGCATCCCTGTGTGGCGTTCCAAGCATACTAGTATGACAGACAATTTGGCGGAAACGGCGCGGCAGTCGGCTGCGTTTAGGCTGTGCATCACTCCTGAGGGCACGCGCTCGGCAAACCCTGAGTGGAAAAGGGGTTTCTATTATGTTGCCTTGAAGGCTCAGATACCGATTTTGCTGTATGGACTTGACTACAAGCGCAAGCACATCCAGTGTACAAAGTGCATCGTTCCGAGCGGGGACGTTGAGGCGGAAATGCGGGAAATAAAGTTGTATTTCAAGGATTTTCAAGGTAAACATCCTCAAAATTTTACCATAGGAGAGCTCGAAAATGGCAAATAAGATATTGTTAAGAGGCATTTTTCTTGTTTTTATACTCTGCATTGCGACTCAGGCTATGGGTCAGGAGGAAATTTTGGAGGAACAAAAGGACTTGAGAATAGAAAAAGCCATTCAGCAGCTCATCAAGGAGTTTCAGAGCGATGACGAGAGTTTGCAGGCCGGGCAACTAACTTCTTGGGATTTTGAAGTCAACGAGGAAGACAGTACCTTGGCCATTGACCTGAAAAATGTGTTTAAAAGCGACGAGTGGACCGCGAAAAAAGTCGACAAAATCTACTCTTATGCCAAAAAGCAACTTCCAGACGATTACGACGGTTTTCGCCTGACCATTTTGAGCAACACACTGGAGTTGAGCGAATGGGTTCCTTATTCCATCAAAGCATGTGACGACCCCAGCATTCTGTGGGGCAAGAAGTTGCACAAGGGCGAGCCGTGGGTTAAAAACATCTCGAAGAAGTACCATGTGACGAATGGGCTGGAAGACCGGCACATCTCGCTGTGGGCAAGCCACGGCTATCATTACAATCAGGGGCGCGGCTATTGGAAATGGCAGCGTGCGTCGCTGTTTGGTACCACTGAGGACTTGTACACGCAGACCATTGTCATCCCATACCTTATCCCGATGCTCGAGAAGGCAGGCGCCATCGTCTTTACGCCAAGGGAGCGCGACTGGCAGAAGCATGAAATAATCGTGGACAATGACGAACCTTATCGCAAGGGCTACAGCGAACTGGGCGGCAAGAGGAAATGGGAATTGACAGAAGTCGACGGATTTGCCATGCATGAGGGATTTTATGTGGATGGCGAAAACCCCTTTGTGGCGGGCACGGCGAAAATGACCAAGACCACGCGCAGCAATGCCTTGAGCTATGTTTCTTATAAACCAACGATTCCCGAGGATGGCGATTATGCAGTTTATGTGAGCTATCAGACCCTGCCAGAAAGTATTGACGACGCACATTACATCGTCTATCACCAAGGCGAGAAGACAGAATTTCGCGTGAATCAGACCATGGGCGGCGGCACTTGGGTTTACTTGGGCACTTTTAGGTTTGAGAAAGGATGCAGCCAGCGCAATCAAGTGGTGATAACCAATGCCTCCTCCCAAAAAGGCGTAGTCACTACTGATGCCGTCCGTTTTGGCGGCGGCATGGGCAATGTTTTGCGCGCCGACAGCATCAGCGGCATGCCGCGCTGCTTGGAAGGTGCGCGCTATTATGCCCAATGGGCGGGTGCGCCATATGAGGTGTACAGCAGCAAAAACGGAATAGATGATTATAGCGACGACATCAACGTCAGGTCATACATGACCAACTGGCTGGCAGGCGGATCGGCTTACGTTCCCAATAAAGAGGGCAAGAATGTGCCGTTAGAACTGGCTTTGGCGATACATAGCGATGCGGGATGCTCGGCAGATAGTACGTCGCTTTACGGTTCGTTGACCATTTGCAGTACGGATTTTGACGAAGGACTCCTTTGTTCAGGACTTTCGAGGAAAAGTTCGCTGGAATTGGCAAATGCTTTGCTGCATAATGTCAAAGCGGACATAACTCATGCGTTTGGCAAGTGGCGGACCCGCCGGGTTTTGGACAAAAATTATTCTGAGAGCCGCCGTCCTGACGTTCCTGCCGTCATTTTTGAAACCTTGTCGCACCAAAATTTTCCGGACATGCGGCTTGGTCAAAACCCACATTTCAAATTTACGCTGGCACGGTCGATTTACAAGACCATTTTACGCTACATGTCAGAGCAGTATGACTATCCCTATGTCGTTGCGCCGCTTGCCCCTGAAAACATTAGCGCAGAATTTGTGTCAAATGGTAAGTTGAAAATTGAATGGGACGGTGTGAACGACCCGCAGGAGCCGACGGCAAAGCCAAAGTCGTACATCGTCTATCAAGCTAAAGGGAGCGACGGCTTTGACCATGGGACGATTGTCAAACGGAACAGCCATGTAATAGAACTGTCCCCCAATACGATGTATCATTTCAAGGTCGCCGCCCTGAATGACGGAGGAGAGAGCTTTTGTACAGAAGAGATAACGGCATATTACAACCCATTGGCAACCAGGAACATACTGATAGCCAATGGATTCAGGCGACTGTCGGCCCCCGCAGTCTTTGAAAATGACTCGTTGATAGGGTTCGACTTGGACGAAGACATTGGCGTGACGGCAGGAAAGACGGCGGGATGGCTCGGGCGGCAGGTTTGTTTTACCAAATCGACCATGGGCACTGAAGGCATCGATGCCTTGGGCTTTTCCACCAATGAGTTGGCGGGCAAGTTTATAGCAGGCAATGACTTCAACTACATTGCAGAGCACGCCAATGCGGTGGTGAAAACGGGATTGCCTTATAACATCAGCAGTTGCTCGGTACAAGCTATTGAAAAGAAAAAAATAGAGCTCGGCCAATATGATGTCGTTGACTTGCTATTAGGTCTGGAGAAGTTTGATGCCGAAACGCATCCGTACTATACTACTTTTTCTCCGAGACTTCAACAGTCATTGGCCGATTATACGGCGCAGGGCGGGAGTGTGCTGGTCAGTGGAGCCCATATCGCTTCGGGCAAGTTGAATGAAACAGGAAAGTCGTTCCTGGCAAATGTCTTGAAAATAAATCAGACAGCTGTCAATCGTGTACCTTTGGATACGCTTGAAAACACACGTTATGACACTTTTATAACGGGTATGAAGACTGAATTTGAAGTGTACCGCGTACCCAATGAGCAGCATTATGCGGCTCAGGTTTGCGACGTCATCTCTCCTGTCAATGGTGGCTTCTGCATGATGACGTACGATGACGGTACAAGTGCGGCGGTGGCATACGACGGTACCGACCACAAGAGCATTGCCATGGGTTTTCCGTTTGAGTGCATCAAAAGCAAAAAGATGCAGGCGGATCTGATGAAGGGACTTTTATTATTTTTATCTCAATCAAATGATGGACAAAATACAAGCAAACATATCCGGGACAAAAAGCATTGACGTAAGTGGGGAAAACCTGCAAACTATCGACAAATACATGTTGTTGCAGCAGTTGGCAGACAGTAATGGCATCATTGAAGAGAGTACGCTTGAAAAACTCAGGATGAACGTGCGTGCCCTGCTCGAAAGCGACGCCAACAAGGACAAGGCGTTGTTGGACCTGTGTTTAGACGTGATTTACCACAAGCACATGAAAGCCTTTGGCCTTCAAAAACTGGTGGCATTATACGACAAATGGAAAGAGGATCAACCAAAGTAACGTAAAAATTAGTGAAGTCAACAGGACAATCCTTTTTATTGACCGATTTTCTCCCTACGACGAAAAAGGAGGTGGAACTTCGTGGATGGTCGGAGCTCGACATCATCTTGTTTTCAGGCGATGCCTACGTCGACCACCCCTCCTTTGGCGCAGCCGTCATAGGTCGCGTGCTTGAAGCAAACGGCTATAAGGTGGCCATCGTCCCGCAGCCCGATTGGCACGGAGACTTCAGGGATTTCAAAAAGCTGGGGCGGCCGCGCTTGTTCTTTGGCATATCGCCAGGGTGCATGGATTCGATGGTCAATAAATACACTGCCAATAAGCGTTTACGGAAGGAGGATGCTTACAGTCCCGACGGCAGGCACGATTGCCGGCCGGAATACCCGACGATTGTCTATAGTCAAATTCTCAAACAGCTCTATCCCGACGTGCCGGTTGTCCTGGGAGGCATTGAGGCATCGCTGCGGCGGCTCACTCATTACGACTACTGGAAAGATGAGTTAAAACCCTGTATCCTTTGTGAGGCAAAGGCAGATGTCATTATCTACGGAATGGGAGAGAAGACCATATTGCAACTGGCAGGGCGGCTGGCCGGCGGCCAAAGGATTGAGGACATTAGAGACATTCCGCAGATGGTTTATTTGGCAAAAAAAGATGAGATCGTCGACTTCAAGAGCCCCCATGACATCATTTTGCACAGTCATCAGGAGTGCTTGAGGAACAAGAAAGCGCAAGCCGAGAACTTCAGGCATATCGAGGAAGAGTCGAATAAAATCCATGCACAGCGTATTCTGCAAGAGACCAATGGGGTATATGTGGTCGTCAACCCGCCGTTTCCGCCGATGAAGACCGAAGAGCTCGACGCATCGTTTGACTTGCCTTATACCCGTTTGCCGCATCCCAAGTACAAGAACAAACGGATTCCTGCATACGAAATGATTAAACATTCGGTTAATATTCACCGCGGGTGTTTTGGAGGCTGTGCTTTTTGTACGATTAGCGCACATCAGGGAAAGTTCATCAGCAGCCGGAGCAAGGAAAGTGTGCTCAAAGAAGTCCGGCAAGTGACTCAAATGCCCGATTTCAAAGGTTATCTCAGTGACTTGGGCGGTCCTTCGGCCAACATGTATAATATGAGGGGCAAAAACCAGGCTTCTTGCCAGAAGTGCAAGCGTCCGTCTTGCATCCATCCTCAAATTTGCCCTAATCTTGATACGAATCCGCAAAAATTGCTTGACCTTTATAAAGCAGTGGACCAGCTTCCTGGCATTAAAAAGAGTTTTATCGGAAGCGGAGTGAGGTATGACTTGTTATTGCATAAAAGCAGTGACGAGGAAACCAATAGGCAGACAAGGCAATACACGCGCGAACTCATTACGCGGCATGTGAGCGGACGGCTGAAAGTGGCGCCCGAGCATACTTGTTCAGAGGTTTTGAGCCTCATGCGAAAGCCGCCGTTCAAGCAGTTTGAAGATTTCAAGCAAATTTTTGATAAGATTAATCGGGAAGAGCATCTCAATCAGCAGATTATACCTTATTTTATCAGTTCCCATCCTGGATGCACGGAAGAGAATATGGCGGAATTGGCTGTGATGTGTCGAGATTTGGATTTTCAACTTGAACAAATCCAGGATTTCACGCCAACACCAATGACCATTAGCACCGAAACATGGTATACAGGGTTTAACCCTTATACCCTGGAGCCGGTGTTCAGTGCCAAGACACCAGAGAAAAAACAAAATCAGCGGATGTTTTTTTTCTGGTATCAACCTGAAATGCGGAGCAAAATTGAGCGTGAGCTCAGGCAAATGGGGCGCTCGGACCTCATCAAAAAGCTCTATCCCAACGGAGGCCAGAGAAACAATATGCCAGAAGAGCGAAAAACCGGACCAAATCAGCAGTTCAGGGCGGGTGAGCAACGGGCACACGGCAACGAAAAGCGTGGCAATAAAAAATCGTATGACAATAGAAGGCGAAAAAGATGACCGCTCCTGCGTTATAACATGCTCCTGCATTATAACATTAGGTGCATTTGCTGTTCCTTGTCCTCCTCCTTAATTCCACTTTCAGCCCAAAAGAATGCGTAGGGCCTCTTCCACTTTTCTGACAGGATGCAACTCGATTTTGAACTGTTTTTGCTTTAGACTTTGAAAGTTGTGCCGAGGAATGAGCATGTGCGAAAATCCCAGCTTCTCCGCTTCTGCCACACGTTGTTCCGTGCGGCTGACAGGACGCACCTCGCCGCTGAGCCCCACCTCGCCAGCCATGCACCAGCCTGGCTCGATGGCCGTGTCGACATTACTTGACAACACGGCTGCTATGACACTTAGGTCCATGGCCAAGTCATTTACTCGCAAACCTCCGGCAATGTTGATGAAAACGTCTTTTTGCATCAATTTGAAGCCGACACGCTTTTCCAGTACGGCCAATAGCATGTTGAGCCGCCGCTGGTCAAAACCGGTTGCCGAGCGTTGCGGCGTGCCGTATGCAGCGCTTGAAACCAACGCCTGCGTCTCGACCAGAAAGGGTCTGGCACCTTCTATAACCGAACTGATGGCAATCCCGGAAAGCCCTTCGTGGTCTTGTGTGAGCAGCAGCTCGGACGGGTTGTTCACCTGCCTTAGCCCATTTTGCTGCATCTCATAGATGCCCAATTCCGAAGTGCTGCCGAAACGGTTTTTTATGGAACGGAGTATGCGATACATGTGATGATGGTCTCCTTCAAATTGAATGACAGTATCGACGATGTGCTCCAGAATTTTCGGCCCGGCCAGTGTCCCTTCCTTGTTGATGTGTCCGATCAAGATGACAGGAATGCCGCTGGTCTTGGCAAACCGGAGCAGGGCTGCCGCACACTCCCGCACTTGTGTGATGCTGCCGGGGCTGCTGTCGATGTCGATGGTTGAAATGGTTTGAATGGAGTCGATGACGACAATGTCCGGCTGCACGTTTTGTATCTGCTCAAAGATGCTTTCGAGCGAGGTCTCGCAAAGAATCATCATGTTCTCGTTGTCGGTCGGCCCGATGCGCTCGGCTCTCATCTTCAACTGATGGCTGCTTTCCTCTCCGCTGACATATAAAATCTTGTGCTCGGGCATGCGGATGAGGGTTTGTAGCATTAACGTACTTTTCCCGATGCCAGGCTCCCCGCCAAACAAGATGATGGAGCCTTTGACCAGGCCGCCGCCGAGCACGCGGTTTAGCTCAAGGTCATTCATGCTTATGCGCGGTTCATCTTTGACGGAGATCTCGCGCAGGTGAAGTGGCCGGTTGTTGTTTGCCGCTTTTGCTGCCCTAACGTTCAGGGCCGTCGACTTGGCAGCATTAGCTCCGCTTTCAGCCATAATGCGTATTTCCTTGAAAGTGTTCCATTGCCCACAGCTAGGGCATTTGCCAATCCATTTGGAGGATTCTTGCCCGCAATTCTCGCAGACGTATGCCGTTTTGCTTTTCGCCATATCATGTTGAGTTTTGATAAGGCAAAGATACAAAAAAATGAAAAAATAAAGGCCTAAATACCAAGATATTTGACTGAATATTTGGATGTTAAGGATAAAAATGCTAATTTTGCAGCCGCTACCACGAGTTGGTGGCATAAAATTCAAACCTAAATTTATAAAATTAAACAAAAATGGCAACAAAAATCAGATTACAGCGCGGCGGTCGCAAAGGCTATGCAGTCTATCGCATCGTTATCGCTGATGTAAGAGCACCACGTGATGGTAGATTTACTGAAAAGATTGGTATGTACAATCCCAACACCAATCCGGCCACAGTAGATTTGAATTTCGACCGTGCCCTTTATTGGGTTGAGACAGGCGCCGAGCCGACAGACACCGTGCGTAACATCCTCAAAGGTGAAGGTGTGTACATGATGAAGCACTTGCGTGGCGGTGTGAAGAAAGGTGCTTTTGACGAGGCAACAGCTTTGAAGAAATTTGAAGACTGGAAGGCTGGTAAGGACAAGAGCAACGAGGCTATTCGTGTGAACGAGGAAAAGGCCAAGGCTGAGTTGGCAAAGAAAAATCTGGAAGAAGAAAAGAAAGTGAACGAAGCTATCGCAAAGAAAGTTGCTGATAAAAAAGCAGCTGCAAATGCGGCGGCCGCTGAAGCTGAAGCTGAGGCTGAGGCTGAGGCGGCGGCTGAGGCTGCTGCTGCAGAGGCACCAGCGGCTGAGGCTGAGGTTGCAGCTGAAGAGGTTGCTCCTGCTGAAGAAGCTAAGGCTGAGGAGGAGGCACCTGCTGCTGAATAGGTCGTTTTTCTTTTTTCATGTAAAAACCAAAAATGGTGTATCGCTAAGATACACCATTTTTGTATTAACAGTTGCCAATCGCCGAATTAATAGGCAAATAGCGGGTAGTCCTTCATGGTTTCGTTCACCTTGGCGCGAACTTTTGCAATAACGCTCTCGTCTTCCGGATGGTTGAGCACTTCCTCAATGAGTTCTGCCACTAAAACCATCAAGTCTTCTTTAGCCCCACGCGTCGTGATGGCTGGCGTGCCCAGTCGGATTCCACTTGTCTGGAATGCTGAGCGTGAGTCGAAGGGCACCATATTCTTGTTTACGGTGATGTCAGCGGCAACCAGTGCGTTTTCAGCCACTTTGCCGGTGAGGTCCGGGTATTTTGAACGTAAGTCAACCAGCATTGAGTGGTTGTCCGTTCCGCCGCTAACGATTGTGAATCCACGTTTCACCAATTCTTCTGCCAAGACGGCAGCATTTTTCTTCACCTGCAGCGCCCATTCCTTGAATTCCGGCTTCAAAGCCTCTCCAAAGGCAACGGCCTTGGCTGCGATGACATGTTCCAGCGGCCCGCCTTGCTGCCCTGGGAATACGGCAGAGTTGAGCAATTGGCTCATCATCTTCACCTCGCCCTTTGGTGTTGTCAATCCCCAAGGATTTTCAAAGTCTTTGCCCATCAGGATGATGCCGCCGCGCGGCCCACGAAGTGTCTTGTGGGTTGTTGAAGTTACGATGTGGGCATATTTTACGGGATTGTCGAGCAATCCTGCGGCGATAAGGCCCGCAGGGTGTGCCATGTCTACCATGAGCAATGCACCTACTTTGTCGGCAATCTCGCGCATGCGTTTGTAGTCCCACTCACGGCTGTATGCTGAGGCACCGCCGATAATCAGCTTAGGTTTGTGTTCAACGGCCAAGCGTTCCATTTGGTCGTAGTCGACGCGTCCCGTCTCTTGGTCCAAGTCATAGCCGACGGCTTTGTACAAAATGCCTGAGCTGTTCACGGGTGAGCCGTGTGAGAGGTGTCCTCCGTGGGCGAGGTTCAGTCCTAAGAAAGTGTCGCCTGGTTTCAAGACCGCCAGCAGGACAGCGGCATTGGCCTGAGCGCCGGAATGGGGCTGTACATTCGCGTATTCAGCTCCAAAGAGCTTGCAGATGCGCTCGATGGCCAGGTTCTCTACTTCGTCAACAACTTGACAACCGCCGTAATAGCGTTTGCCGGGATAACCTTCAGCATATTTGTTGGTGAGGTATGATCCCATTGCTTGCATCACTTCATCGCTGACAAAGTTTTCTGAAGCAATCAACTCCATGCCTTTTAACTGGCGCTGGTGTTCTCTTTCGATAAGATCGAAAACAACTTGATCTTTTTTCATTGTTAAGTCTTGTGTTAATATTTTAGTTAAACAAATTTTCAATATTCCGTGCAAATATACTACTTTTCTGAAAACCATGCAAATGTTTGTGTCACATATCAATAAAAATAGTTATCTTTGCAGTTGGATATAAAATAAAATGAAAAAGTTATGAGGATTTGGGGATTATCTTTCCTATGTTTATTTGCGTTGGGACATTTAGGCGTGAAGGCCCAGCAGCATCTTCCTTCGTATTACAATGCCGTTGTGCATGATTATGAAGATTCTTTGCGAGTGTTGAAAAGCAATTATTATTCGCGAAGTGGAAAGGCAAAAAAACAGAAGCACAATACCCTTAAAACCATTGACTATGCACCGTTGTTCCTTCCAGTTGTCTTCCGTCATGGGCAGGTAGGACAACTGTTGTCCATATGCGATGACGAGTATGGTCGAAACATTGATAATCAAACCATTGGAACTTCCATATTCAATATTTACTTGAAGCGCCCGGACTTGGTGACTTTGTCAGAAAAACAATTGAAGAAGTTTCAGCCGACGGCACAGTCGACCCCTCATGCGATGGACACGGACTTGGATTTTGTAGAGACGATTGCCCCTGAAATTTCCGATCCCGTCGTCTCCGAGCCGGTTGAGGTGTTGGTCCGAAAGCCAAACTTCTGGAAATTTTCAGGTGATTATTATTTGCAATTCCTGCAGAACTATGTTTCCGCCAACTGGCATAAAGGCGGTGAAAGCAGCTATTCCATGGTGGCAAGTGCCACTATTCAGGCAAATTACAACAATAAGCAGAAGTTGAAATGGGATAATAAATTGGAGTTGAAATTTGGCTTGACGAAGTCACACGGCGACTCGCTGCATAGCTTTAAGACCTCAGAGGACCTTATCCGTCTGACGAGCAAGTTCGGCCTGCAGGCTTCCAAGCGTTGGTACTATACGCTTCAATTGGTTGCTTACACGCAGTTCGCGCATGGTTACAAGAGCAACGACCCTTTTGTGTATTCTGATTTCATGTCGCCTTTCAATGCCAATTTGTCCTTGGGTATGGATTATACGGTGGAGGCGATGGACAAGAAGCTGACGGGAACCGTGCACATTGCGCCCATCGCGTTGAATTTCCGTTATGTAGACCGTCTGGAGTTGGGGCCGAGGTACAGCATTGCCAACGGTAGGCATACCTTGTTGGACTGCGGTTCGGAATTCACGTTGGATCTATTGTGGAAATTCACGGACAACATCCGCTGGCAGACGCGAATGTCGGGCTATACCACCTATAAACGCGTTGAGTTGGAGTGGGAAAACACGTTTACATTTAAGTTTAACAAATACATCTCGACCAATCTGTTTGTTTATCCAAGGTTTGACGATGGCACCTTGAACAAAGACGCGCATCACGGCTATTGGCAGTTGAAGGAATACGCCTCGCTGGGCTTTGCCTATTCGTTTTGAGCAATTCTCAGGGGCGCGGCGGCGTCGAGTGAACCGGAAAGTCCTCCGGCGGCATGGCAATATTTCACCTCAAGATGGGAATTTTCTCATGCAGGAGGTGGAATTGTGAGACTTTTGCCGTGAAATGCCATGAAATTGCTGAGAACTGAAAAATGAGGAACGCTGTTTTTTACATTTTCAAGCTACTCATTGTCTATAAGCCGGTTCGTTTCTTCGATAAATTGAAGCAATTCTTCCCGTCCAATTCTTTTTTCACTGCTGGTGATGAAATATTGGGGCAACTCCTCCCATGTCTCTTCCAGTTTTTGCATGTAATGGTCCACGTTTTGCCGTACTTTTCCGATGGACAATTTGTCTGCCTTGGTGAAGACGATGGCGAAGGGGATGGCGCTTGTCCCGAGCCATTCGATGAACTCCAAGTCGATTTTTTGGGGCTCGTGACGGATGTCAATAAGTACAAAGAGGTTCAAAAGCTGCCTTCTTTGCAAGATGTAAGACGAAATCATCTGTTCAAGCTTATTTTGTACAGACTTGGAGCGTTTGGCAAATCCATACCCGGGCAGGTCTACCAGATACCAGTCCTTGTTGATGATGAAGTGGTTGATCAGCAACGTCTTTCCTGGCGTGGCCGATGTTTTTGCCAGTCCTTTGTGCTTGCAAAGCATGTTGATGAGGCTTGACTTCCCCACGTTTGACCTTCCGATGAAGGCGTATTCCGGTCTTTCGTGATCAGGACATTGGGCGTGTGTGGCACTGCTGATGGCAAATTCGGAAGAATTGATTTCCATACGATTTTAAGCTTTTTTATGGATGCAAAGATACAAATTTAGGATGAATTAAATGTCTTTCTTCTATAAAATAAGCAGAAGATTTTGTATTTTTGCATCGTCAATTATGGAATACATTGTACGGATTATACGAAAAATAAGCTCACAAGTTCGCTCACGTCAGGCATCGTTGCTATATGCCAGGCTTTTTCCCGTTATTTCCCCCTTATTTTTAATGTTCTTCATGGGAAGCTGTTCGGTGACGAGGCATCTGTCGGAAGACAAGTTCTTGTTGACCAAAAACGAAGTCGGCTCGGCCGACGGACAGCTCAGGAGGGAGATAAAGGATTGGCGCAGTACCCAGATTATCCAGAAGCCCAACACGAAATGGTTCTCCTTCCTTCCCGTCCCACTGGGGATTTATTCGCTTGCGGGCAATGACACGACGACTTGGGCAGGCAGGGTGTTGCGAGGCATCGGCCAGGCACCGGCCGTGTTTGACTCGGTGAAGAGTATAAGGTCGTGCGAGCATCTTTTGGCGTCCATGAAGAGTGTCGGGCACCTGCGCGGCCGCGTGGAGTTCAATACTCTGAGGAAAGGCAAGAAGTTGAAGGCCATTTACACGTTGCATCCACATGAGCGTTTCGAGTTGGACACGATCCTATATGGAATTTCCGACGACATGGTGGCAAAGATCCTGAACTTGGACAATGCAAAGGAGCCTTTCTTCGGCAAAGGCGAACCTTTCAGCATAGAGTTGCTCAATAGGGCGCGAAACCGCATCACAGACACATTGAGGAATCATGGTTATTATAAATTTTATCCGGACAACATCCGGTATCATCTGGATACGGTGGCAGGCTCAAACCGAATCGACCTCACCTTGCTCTTGGTCCCGCACCACCATTCCCGTTATAAAATCGGCAAGGTGGAATACAGCTGCATTGACGGAAACCTGCGCGAAAAGGTCTTGAAGCGCAACAATAGAATTGTTGAGGGGGAATATTACAAGCAGATGGACTTTTTGCGCACGAGCAAGAATTTTAGACGCTTGCAGGCGGTCGAGTCGGCAAAAATTGAGTTCGAGCCTAAGGACAGCAACCTGCTGGACTGTAAAATAGACTTGTCGATGCGCAAAAAACGCACCATTAGCATACAGGTTGACGGCACCCACACGCATGGGAACGTCGGCATAGCAGGCATTGTCGGCTATGACAACCGGAATCTCTTCAAGGGCTCTGAAGTCTTGAGCCTGCAAGGGCGCGTGGCTTGGGAGAACATAGCCAAGCTGGGCGGCTATCAAAACCGTTACTTCTTTGAATGGGGCGGCGACGCGCGCTTGCTCTTCCCGCGTTTTTTGTTCCCTTTCCTTTCACGAAACTACAAACGAAACATTCAGGCGGACTCCGAATTCTTATTGCGGTTCAGCCATCAGGACCGGCCCGAGTTCAAGCGTAACGTGTTTTCAGGAGGTTGGCGGTATCTTTGGCAAGAACTTGAGAAGAATTGGACGTTTACGGTGGATGCCATTGACGTGAATTACATCCACATGCCGTGGATAGACCAGATCTTTAAGGAGAATTATTTGGACAACACCAATAGCCGAAACGCCATTTTGCGCTATAACTATGAAGACATCTTCGTGGTGAAGACCGGTTTCGGCGTAAAAATGCCGTTGAGGAAACATCAGGAGCTGAGGTTGAATTTTGAGACAGCCGGGAATTTCATGAGCTTGCTCTCGTGCATCTTCCCCTTCAGTCAGAATGCCGACGGCGAGTCCATGTTGTTCAAAAGCGTCTATGCCCAGTACCTCAAATTTGATGTCGACTACGTCAAGAGATTCAAAGTCGCGCCTCGCACTGAAATTGCGCTGCATGGCTTTTTGGGCTTGGCATGGCCTTACGGAAACAGCAAAGTCCTGCCTTTTGAGAAAAGATACCTCTCCGGAGGAGCCAACTCGGTCAGGGGATGGAAGGTGAGGGGGCTGGGCCCCGGGCGGTTTGCGGGGAACAACGGAGAAATAGACTTTATCAACCAAACTGGCGACTTGAAAATAGACCTCAACGCTGAATTCCGCTTCCCTTTGTTCTGGAACTTTTATGGCGCCTTGTTTGTCGATGCCGGCAATATTTGGACGTTCCGTGAATACAAAGAACAGCCTGGCGGACAGTTCAGACTGGACAGGTTTTACAAAGAAATGGCATGTTCCTATGGTTTAGGATTGCGACTGGACCTCAATTATTTGCTGTTTCGCTTAGATTGGGGACTGAAGGCTGTAAATCCTGCATACACGACGAAAGAAGAGCATTTCCCGATGTTTCATTTTCGCTACAGGCGCGACAGGGCATGGCATCTTGCCATCGGGCTGCCGTTCTGAACAAGCTAAGAGGCTGACTTCCTGCAAAATGATTTAAAAAACTTAAAAACTCATGTTGAAATTTATCCCTTTGAGCAGTGGAAGCAACGGCAACTGCTACGTTTTATATACCGAGACCGATGCTTTGATGATTGACGCAGGCATAGGTATACGGACATTGAAGAAATTTTGCATACAATATAACCTTTCGATGAAGCATGTGAAGCATGTCCTGGTGACACACGACCACGCCGACCATGTGAAGTCTGTGGGAAAGGTGAGCAATGCCTATAGCCTCCCGGTGTACACCACGATGGAAGTACACGAGGGCATCGGGCGTAATTATTGCGTAACCCCCAAGATTCAAAGCGAGAACGTTCATTGCTTGGAAAAGAACCACTCGTACCAATTGGGCTCTTTTGAGGTGACGCCTGTCGCCGTGCCGCACGACAGCACCGACTGTGTGGGCTATAAAATCAAGTGCCAGGGCATTGTCTTTGGCCTGATGACCGATGTCGGGCATGTGACTCCAGAGTTGGAGCAGCTCATAGGCGAGGCAAATTATTTGGTGCTCGAGGCAAACCATGACGTAGAGATGGTAAACAACGGCCCGTATCCGCAACACCTGAAAAATAGGATCCTTAGCCCAACAGGACATTTGTCGAATACGGATTCTGCCACGGCCCTGGTCAAAAATGCAACCGAGCAGTTGCAGCACGTCTGGCTGTGCCATTTGAGTGAAGAAAACAATCATCCGATCTTGGTGGAAAAGACCTTTCAGACGATTTTTGAGCAACATGGGCTACGAATAGGCGAAGACATCAAGATAGAGGTGCTCAAACGCAAGGTGCCTACCGGGATTTATGTCCTTTCCTTGCCTCAAAAGCAGGAAAAATGAGGTTCTTCGTGGAAAAGACAGGGCAAGGAGGCGGGGATAGGTGTGTTTTGTGGAAAACGATGAGAAAAGGCATGAAAATTATAACTTATAATCGATGATAATCTAAAATTTTTTATATAACTTTGCACTAAAATAAGATGAAATAAGACAAATTAGGATGAGAAAGAACTTTGTACGCTTCTTGTGGTCGGCTTTGATAGCGCTTGTCGTCTTCATGGCGGCAGGAGGCGTTGCCATTTGGAATGGATGGGTGGGCTACATGCCTCCTGTCGAAGAGTTGCAAAACCCAATCAGCCGCTATGCTTCGCAGGTCTTCTCCTCGGACGGAAAGGTGTTGGGAACGTGGAACATGAACCGTGAAAACCGTGTGCTTGTAGACTATGAAAACCTTTCTCCATTTTTGATTCAAGCGTTGGTGGCAACAGAAGATGAGCGTTTTTACGAGCATTCGGGCATCGATTTCATTGCTCTAGGCCGCGCCGTCATCAAACGTGGCATATTCCAGCAAGAAAGTGCGGGCGGCGGTTCGACAATAACGCAGCAGCTGGCCAAACAACTTTATTCGGAGGTCGCGCACAACACGCTTGAACGCTTGCTGCAAAAACCGATAGAGTGGGTCATTGCCGTCAAATTGGAACGCAATTACACAAAAGAGGAAATCATCACCATGTACCTCAACTATTTTGACTTCCTGCACAATGCGGTAGGCATAAAAACAGCGTCTGCAACCTATTTCAATAAAGACCCCAAGGAGTTGTCGCTGGTAGAGGCGGCAGTTTTAATCGGATTGTGCAAGAATCCATCCCTCTATAATCCCGTGCGCCATCCCGAGCGCTGCCGCAATCGTCGCAACGTCGTGCTCTCACAGATGAGCAGAGCTGGCTATCTGTCGAAGGATGAATGTATGGCTGCCATGAAAGAGCCTTTGACACTGGATTTCCACAGAATGGACCATAAAGACGGCTCCGCACCTTACTTGCGTGAGTTTTTGCGCCAATATCTCATGGCGCAAAAGCCGCGGTTGGAGAACTATCCTTCATGGAACCGGCGGCAGTTTGTCATTGACTCCATAGCTTGGGAAAATGACCCGCAATACGGATGGTGCAACAAGAATTTCAAAAAAGACGGCACACCTTATAATATCTACACCGATGGGTTGAAAATCCACACAACGATAAATTCCCGGATGCAACAATATGCAGAAGAAGCTGTCTATCGGCATGTCGCCAAATTCTTGCAACCGGAATTCTCTCGCCAAAACAAGCATAAGCGCAATGCACCTTTCAGCAATGCACTTTCTACAAAGGAGATACAGGGCATAATGAACCGCGCTATTCGTCAGAGCGAGCGCTACCGCGTCCTCAAACTCTCCGGGATGTCGGAGGAGGAGATCTTAGAGTCTTTCAAGAAGCCCGTGGAAATGAGCGTCTTCACTTACCAAGGTGACATTGACACGGTGATGACACCCATTGACTCCATCAAGTACTACAAATCGTTTTTGCGGGCAGGCTTCATGAGCATGGAAGTGGAAACGGGCGAAGTCAGGGCGTATGTGGGTGGAATGAACTATTACCATTTTCAATACGACATGGCAATGAGCGGCCGCCGGCAGGTGGGGTCGACCATAAAGCCTCTGCTTTATGCCTTGGCGATGGAAAACGGCTTCTCCCCGTGCGACGTGGCACCGAATGTCCAGCAAACTTACATTGTGGCAGGGCGTCCGTGGACTCCTCGTAATGATAATAGAAAACGCTATGGGGAGATGGTGACCTTGAAATGGGGGCTGGCGCAGTCCAACAACTGGATTTCAGCCTATTTGATGAACCATCTCAATCCTCAGGCATTTGTAGACATGATCCATGCCTTTGGTGTGAGCAATCCGGAAATCCATCCCTCGATGGCCCTGTGTCTAGGGCCATGCGAAGTCTCGGTGGCCGAGATGGTGAGCGCCTATACGGCTTTTGCCAATCGCGGCATTCGCTGTGCGCCATTGTTCATAACAAAAATAGAAGATGGCGACGGCGCAGTCATCGCTCAATTCCAGCCCATGATGAACGAAGTTATCAGCGAAGAAAGTGCATTCAAGATGATTGACTTGTTGCGCGGTGTTGTCAATGGAGGCACCGGCGGCCGCCTCCGCTTCCGCTTCAACATGAATGGTGACATCGGCGGGAAGACGGGTACGACAAACCGTAACTCGGACGCATGGTTCATTGGACTTACCCCCGCCTTGGCCAGCGGCTGCTGGATTGGCGGCGAAGACAGAGACATTCACTTCGATTCGATGGCCATGGGGCAGGGAGCGACGATGGCACTCCCGATTTGGGCATATTACATGAAAAAAGTCTATGAAGACAAGCTGCTGGGCTATTCTGAAAGCCAAAAATTCGATATTCCGGCCGACTTCAACCCTTGTACGGTTGACACCACCGCCTCATTAAACGGTATAGAAAATGTTTTTGAATAAATTGTGATTGAAATTTACATCAAAAAAAGCGGAAAAATGTTTTTTTGAGCTATTTTTCCGTTTTTTTTCACTATTTTTGTCAAAT
Organism: uncultured Prevotella sp.; assembly: GCA_900319895.1. Lineage (GTDB taxonomy): Bacteria > Bacteroidota > Bacteroidia > Bacteroidales > Bacteroidaceae > Prevotella. Next base: position 20,883 of record ONQK01000035.1, read on the forward strand.
TGGGATAAAAAACAAGATGTACATGTGCACGCCAGACTATATTTTTGAAATGAGCTGGGAGGTCTGCCAGAAAATAGGCGGTATTTACACCGTCCTTTCAACGCGGGCAAAGACCCTTCACGAACAATTTGGCGATTGTTTGATATTCATAGGTCCGGATTGCTGGAAAACTCGGCCTTGTCCATTCTTTCAAGAAGACGACAACCTGTTTGCAGAATGGGTTGACCTTGCAAAAAAACAATCATTGCCGTTGAGGGTGGGGCGGTGGCAGGTTCCAGGGGAGCCTGTGGCGATTTTGGTCGATTTTTCAACTTTCTATGCTGAAAAAAATCAAATTTATGCACAAATGTGGGAACTTTTTCAGGTCGACAGCCTCCATGCCTACGGCGATTACGACGAGGCGTCAATGTTTGCCTATGCCGCGGCGAAAGTCGTGGAAAGTTTCTACCGATTCTATCTCAATGAAGGGCACCGCGTCGTTTGCCATGGCAATGAATGGATGACCGGCATGGGGCTGCTCTACCTTCGGCACCATTTGCCGCAGGTGGCGACCCTGTTCACCACACATGCAACGACAATTGGAAGAAGTATCGCGGGCAACGGAAAACCTTTGTACGACTATTTTCAAGCCTATGACGGCAATCAGATGGCAAGGGAGCTAAATGTACAGAGTAAGCATTCGGTAGAAAGGCAGACAGCACATTTTGCAGACTGTTTCACCACGGTAAGCCATATTACGGCACGCGAGTGCGCCCAATTGCTCGAAAGGCAGGCCGACGTGGTTCTGCCCAATGGCTTTAATGGCGATTTTGTGTCTGGCCGAGAGCATCTGATGAGACTGCGCACGGCGGCGCGTGAACGGTTGATGAAAGTGGCAAATGCCCTGACAGGTCGTGTCTTTCCGGAAGATACTTTCATCGTTTCAACAAGTGGGCGCTATGAATTTAGGAACAAAGGATATGATGTCTTTCTTGATGTGGTCGGTAAATTGGCCAACTCGGACAATCTGAGCCGCCAGGTTCTCGCTTTCATCCAGGTGCCGGCATGGAGTACGGGTGCCCGCGCCGATCTGAAGGGGCGTTTACACCAGGACACTAGTTATAATGTGCCTTTGGAAGCTCCTTTTATCACTCATTGGTTGCATCAACCCCTGAATGACAGTATTTTGCACTACATGCGAGGTCTAGAGTTGGATAAAAACAGCCATCCCCGGTTGTCTTTGGTATTCATTCCCTCCTATTTAGACGGCAGGGACGGGATTTTCGACCGGGAATATTATGAGCTGTTGGCAGGAAACGACCTTTGTGTTTACCCCTCGTATTATGAGCCCTGGGGATACACTCCACTTGAAGCCATAGCCTTTGGCGTACCTTGCATCACAACTGATTTGGCCGGCTTCGGACAGTGGGTGTGCCAAGAGACAGGCAGCACCGCGTTGATGGAGACAGGTGTAGAGGTAGTACATCGAACAGACGGCAATTATGAGGACGTCGTTGAGAAGATTACAGCAAGTGTCTTGGCATTGATGAAATGTGGCGATGAAGCCGCTGACATTGGCCGCAAGGCATTGCAATTGTCGGAAAAGGCATTATGGAGACATTTTATAAAATATTATAACCAAGCCTATGGACTGGCTTTGGAAAGATCGAGAGAAAGAATAAATGTAACACACAACAAAAGAGTATGAAAATAAAAACAGAATACACGAATGTGCCCCAATGGCGGGAGCTGCACATCAAATCGTGTTTGCCGGCAAGCTTGAATTGCCTTGACGAGATGGCGCATAATATCTGGTGGACGTGGAATTATGAGGCGCGGGAAATGTGGAAGAGCCTTGACGAGAAACTATACGATGAAGTGGGGCAGAACCCCGTCTTGCTGTTGGAGCGCTTGAGCTACGGACGAAAACAAGAAGTGGCGGCAGACAAAGAGACGATGAAGCGCATCAACAGCGTCTATCGGAAGTTCAGGGAATACATGGACGTGGAAGTGGACAAAAGCCGCCCGTCTGTCGCATATTTCAGCATGGAATACGGCTTGAATCAAGTCTTGAAAATCTATTCAGGAGGTCTTGGCATGCTTGCCGGCGACTATCTGAAAGAGGCTTCAGACAGTAATGTCGACCTTTGTGCCATCGGATTTTTGTATCGTTTCGGCTATTTCAGGCAATCCTTAGGCATTGACGGACAGCAAATCGCCAATTATGAGGCACAAAACTTCAATACCTTGCCCTTGGTGAAACAGCTTGATGAGAATGGAGACCAGCTGGTCATTGACGTTCCTTACATGGACTATGTTGTGCATGCTTATGTCTGGCGTGTCAATGTAGGCCGAATAGCCCTTTACCTCCTGGACACAGACAATGAGATGAACTCCGAATACGACCGCGCCATTACACACACCCTTTATGGAGGCGACTGGGAGAACCGCCTCAAACAGGAGATCCTGCTGGGTATCGGGGGAATGTTGATGCTTGAACGCATGGGCATGGAAAAAGATGTATATCATTGCAATGAAGGGCATGCAGCCTTGTGCAACCTGCAGCGCCTTTGTGACTACATCGAGGCGGGCATGACCTTCAACCAGGCCATCGAGCTGGTGCGCGCTTCGGCACTTTACACGGTACACACGCCCGTGCCGGCAGGACACGACTATTTCGAGGAAGAACTTTTCGGCAAGTACATGCGTGGCTATGCCGATAAACTCGGTATAACCTGGGAGGAATTCATTGGGATGGGACGTACGAATGCCGATGATAAAGATGAAAAATTCTGTATGTCGACTTTTGCTTGTAACACTTGCCAGGAAGTCAATGGTGTGAGCAAATTGCACGGCTGGGTCAGTCAAAAAATGTTTGCCAACAATTGGAAGGGCTTCTTCCCAGAGGAGAACCATGTCGGCTATGTGACAAATGGCGTTCATTTCCCAACCTGGGCAGCCACAGAGTGGCGGAAATTGTATCAAAAATACTTTGACGAGGCCTTTTTAACAGACCAAAGCAATGAAAAGATATGGCAAGCCATCTATGAGGTTCCCGACGCGGAAATCTGGCAGACACGCTTAGAGCTGAAAAGGAAATTGATCAACTATATCAGGGAAAAGTTCTCACAGACCTGGCTACAGTGCCAAGGCGACCCTTCTCGTGTGATGTCCCTGTTGGAGCGCATCAACTCCAATGCCTTGATCATCGGCTTTTGTCGGCGGTTTGCAACTTATAAGCGCGCCCACTTGTTGTTTACCGATTTGGAGCGGCTGTCAAAAATCGTCAATAATCCGGGGCATCCCGTACAATTCATCTTCTCGGGAAAAGCCCATCCTGCCGACGGCGCCGGTCAGGGATTGATCAAACGTATATATGAAATAAGCCAACGCCCCGAATTCTTGGGAAAAATCCTTTTTCTTGAAGATTACGACTTCAGCCTGGCGCGTCGGCTGGTGAGCGGGGTAGATGTCTGGATGAACACGCCGACCCGCCCGCTGGAAGCCTCGGGGACATCCGGCGAAAAGGCAGAGATGAACGGTGTGGTCAACCTGTCGGTCTTGGACGGATGGTGGTATGAAGGCTATCGGGCGGGTGCCGGCTGGGCCGTTACAGAAAAACAGACTTATGACAATCAGGTGCATCAGGATCAACTGGACGCCGCCACCATTTATGGGTTGCTCGAAAACGAGATTATACCTCTTTATTACGACCGCAACGAGCAAGGTTTCAGCGAAGGGTGGATAAAAGTAATTAAAAATTCAATTGCCCAAATTGCGCCACACTATACCATGAAGCGTCAGTTGGACGATTATTACTACAAATTTTATGAGCCGTTGGCGAAACGCTCCGCGATGCTGGCTGCCGAAGATGCCAAAAAAGCAAAGGAAATTGCGCAGTGGAAGGAAAATGTAGCCCAACATTGGGACATGCTGCGAGTGACTCACCGTGACGATGAATTCTTGGTCCGCGGCGGCGACATCGGTTCAAAAGCGACCTTGCGCTATACGGTTTCCCATCCAGGCGTTCAGCCCGACGACATCCAGCTGGAGCTTGTCCTGACCTATGTCCGTCCGCTGGCCGACGAGCATCAGGTGGCCGCCGTAGTACCTTTTGAGCACATTCATACCGACGGGCACGAAACGGTTTACGAGGCCATCATTTGGCCACATGTGTCGGGGAACTACCGGGGCGCGGTTCGCATTGTCCCTCGTCATCGTGATTTGCCACATCGCCAAGATTTTGCTTATGTAAAGTGGATTGAATGAATCATGATAAGATAAGAGCGATGGGCTGAAACCGCGCGTGTCGTTGTGGGGAAATTCGATGGGAATTTGAGGGCAACAAGTAGAAAAAGCACTAAAAATGCCCGATATGATGTTTTTTTGAAAAAAAAAGGCAATAATTTTTTTATTTCACGTCAAAAAGCCTTATCTTTGCACTCCAAAACAAGACTAAGTGATTTATAATTAACAAATTAACAAAATAAAATATGACTAAGGCAGATATCATCAATGAGATTTCCCTGACGACAGGAATTGCGAAAAAAGACGTTGCTGTAACTGTTGAAGCGTTTATGGATTCTGTGAAAACATGCTTGCTTGAACGGAAAGAGAGCGTTTTTCTGCGTGGTTTCGGAAGCTTTATCATCAAGCACAGAGCAGAGAAGACCGCCCGCAATATCTCAAAAAACACCGTAATCACCATTCCTGCGCACGACCTGCCCAGCTTCAAGCCAGCCAAGAGCTTCGTGAGCAAGATGAAGGGAGAAGACATTTAATTTATTACATCATATAAACGTATAAAAGCTATGCCAAACGGAAAGAAAAAAAAGGGCCATAAAATGGCTACACACAAGCGTAAAAAGAGACTAAGAAAGAACAGACATAAGAGCAAGTAAACCTTGCTCGTCAGTCTATTCGGACTGAGGGTATGTCAATATGCTTTGTGAAAGCATGCTTGACATGCCCTTTATTCAATGTTTTAATTACTTACTTAAGTACGGGATAAAAAATGACTAGCGAACTAATCATTGATGTTCAACAGAAAGACATTTCGATAGCTCTACTGGAAGACAAGACTCTGGTAGAGTATCAAAGTGAGCCTCGCTCGGCCTCCTTCTCTGTTGGCAATATCTACGTGGCAAAGGTCAAAAAGCTAATGCCGGGCCTCAATGCCAGCTTCGTGGATATCGGTTATGAGCGTGACGCTTTTCTCCACTATCTAGACTTAGGTACTCAATTTAGCTCCTACGAGAAGTATCTCAAACAAGTTGCAAGCGACAGAAAAAACCTGTTCCCCCACGAGAAAGCATCAAGACTGCCCGACCTGCCCAAGGAAGGCAGCGTGCAGAACCTTTTGCAAAAAGACCAGGAAGTCCTGGTGCAAATCGTAAAGGAACCCATCTCGACCAAAGGACCGCGTTTGACATGCGAGTTGTCTTTTGCTGGAAGATTCTTGGTGCTGATACCATTCAACGACAAAATCTCCGTCTCCACCAAGATCAAAAGCGGAGAAGAGCGTGCAAGGCTAAAACAATTGATCCAGAGCATTAAGCCCAAAAATTGTGGTGTCATTGTACGGACTGTGGCTGAGGGGAAGCGCGTGGCCGAATTGGACCGCGAAATGAAACTGCTGGCCAAACGGTGGGAAGACGCACTGACAAAAGTGCAGAAAACACAAGAAAGACCACAACTTGTATTTGAGGAAACCAGCAGGGTCGTCGCCCTGCTGAGAGACCTGTTCGACCCTACCTATGAGAACATTTACGTCAACGACAAGGACGTTTTTGAGGAGGTTAAGCAATATGTGTCCTTAATCGCCCCGGAAAAAGTCGAAATCGTCAAGCACTACACAGGAAGCGTTCCCGTGTTTGACAACTTTGACGTAACCAAGCAACTAAAGTCTGGGTTCGGACGGGTAGTGAACTATAAACATGGCGCATACATGGTGATAGAGCACACGGAAGCACTTCATGTGGTAGACGTAAACAGTGGCAACCGGACACGCTCGGAAAAAGGACAAGAGGCAAACGCACTCGAAGTCAACCTCGGGGCCGCCGACGAGCTGGCGCGGCAACTGCGCCTGAGGGACATGGGAGGCATCATCGTGGTAGACTTCATCGACATGAAGCTTGCCGAAGACAGGCAGCTGCTGTATGAGCGAATGTGCAAGAACATGCAGAAGGACAGGGCAAGGCACAACATCCTTCCACTGTCAAAGTTCGGGCTGATGCAAATCACCCGACAGCGCGTGCGGCCTGCCATGGACGTAAATGTGGAAGAGACCTGCCCGACTTGTTTCGGCAAAGGAACCATCAAGTCAAGCATCCTGTTTACAGACCAGCTGGAGAGAAAAATTGAGATACTAGTCAACAAGATTGGCGTTAAAAAGTTTTACATGCACGTCCATCCCTACGTTGATGCCTATATTAATAAAGGGCTTTTCAGTTTGAAACATCGATGGAGGATGAAATACGGAATGGGCGTCCATGTCGTACCTTCTCAAAAACTGGCTTTCTTGCAGTATGAATTTTACGACAGCCAAAAGCAATTCATCGACATGAAAGAAGACATTGAGAACAAATGAACAACCAGGAAGAAGGGGATTCGCAACGAGGCGAATCCCCTTCTTCCTGCCCCTGGAAGAGGCTGAAAACAGGAACGGTGCCCCACTTTTTTGGAAAAACGGCAAGAAAAGTGAATTTATTGATAAAAATGATGGTAAAAATTTGTGAGTTCTGAAAAAAAACATTAACTTTGCACTCGCATTTGGGGAAATGCCGAAAGAATTTAACAAGCGGAAATAGCTCAGTTGGTAGAGCACGACCTTGCCAAGGTCGGGGTCGCGGGTTCGAGTCCCGTTTTCCGCTCCACATTCTGAATAAGTTGATTTGTTGCAAACAAGCCCAGGTGGCGGAATTGGTAGACGCGCACGTTTCAGGTGCGTGTGCCGTGAGGTGTGCAGGTTCGAGTCCTGTTCTGGGCACAAGCAATTATTCAGAATGCTTTTAGTTGGAGAGGTGGCGGAATTGGTAGACGCGCTACTTTGAGGGGGTAGTGTCAATCGCGACGTGGGAGTTCGAGTCTCCTCCTCTTCA
>ONQK01000065.1 GCA_900319895.1 uncultured Prevotella sp.
ACGTCGCCTTGCAGTTTTCCGTAAGGAATCGTGGTATATTTCACGCCTGCCGGCGGTGTCATCAGGTCGGGATAGGCGCCGGGCTTCACCGTACGGGTCTCGCGATACCATTCGGTGTTGCCAATCTTATAAATATAGGTGACATTGACTTCAGATTGATAGATGACGGTGATGGTTTTTCCGTTGAGTGAGACATTGTAGACATGTCCTTCAAGTTCTTGGGGGACGAAGTTTTCTGCGGAAATCGTGCTCAATGCGTCATAGGAAACCGCAAACTTTCCACCATTGCCCTGCGGTGTTCGCCTGAGCACATTGTCGAACGGGTGGCTATAGGTCACTTTCGGTGAAGTGGCCGAGTTGTAGCCCGTCACAACGACATTATAGACTTCATAAGGCTGCTCGACAAGTTTCCAGGTCGTATTATAGTCTGCTCCTTTGGCACACTGTGCATTGTTATGCAACATGGTGGCCGAGCGACGTGAATAGCCGTCGAATCCAGCGTTGGAAGTGGTCTTTTGGTCGCCGAAAATCGTGTATTGACCACCTGCGTAGCCCACGAAATTGACCAATGGCGCAACGGGAGGAGTGCTCGACTGCCACGCATAGCCGCTGGAAGTGTTGTTAAGGAAGAGGAAGTTCGACGTGCCCGTGCTGTGGGTCACCGATTTGGGCGAGTTGTTCGTCCAAGTCAAGTATTTGCCGTCGAATTCAGCCTTTTGAAGACGGAAAATGGTCGAGCCCTGCGCGTCAGTTCCGTTGGCACGGAGCATATAGAGTTGCGGCGTGGTCGTCGTGCTCGAAGCGATGCCCGGAGTCGAGGTCACGGGATAGTTGCCGTTGGTACAGGCATTGTAAAGAGCGAAAAATTTCCCGTCGGCAGGCTGTTGCGCCACCGTTTCTGCCTCCACGAGCTGCCATTTCACGTCATCACGTTGTGGATGGTTCGTATAGATATACGATCCGCTTGCTTTTTCGTTGAGATTTGGCCCAAGATAACCTTTTGGGGAGGTGATATAGACATTGCCGTTGCCTGCATCGACGATATTCCATGAAGTGGCAATGCTGTTGGTTGTATTCCACGAGTTCCATGTCCCCGTCGCACATCCGAGCGTCTTATCCGAACCAGCTTTCGTTATAGTGTATCCGCTGCCGTCTTGGGCAAGGACAAATGGGGTTCCGACAGAACGGAGCGTTGTTGCATTGCTCGCTTTTCCTTCCTTATAATTGTCGTGAAGATAGAGATAGAGACCTGAATTGACATGTTTCAGCAAATATTGCCCTTCCATGCTGACATTCCATTGAGCTCGCACAACAATTGAAACAAACAATGCTACGAGCAAAAAACACCTTTTTTCCATAACATTTTACTTTTTACATTAAAAATACAATCTTCAAATCTTCTCGTTAGTAATGATAAGCCCTAAGAAGCACTATTGTTATCCCAGCTACGTTATTTATACTTTGAGATTTTTGGCAAAGATAATCATTTTTTCACATCTGACCAAATTTTTTTAGGTTTATATACATAATTAAACATTAGCGAAATTGTTAAAAATCAGTGTTGATTCCGCTAACGACAACAAATTCATTGGTTCCAGACTTCCCTTATTTCTCGCGGCACGACTGTTCCGCCGATGCGTTCATCTTCTTATTTTGTCCTGTTTTTATACATGGCGCACATTTCCGCACAACGCTCCCCGTCGACAGCTGCCGAGACGATACCACCTGCATAGCCGGCACCTTCGCCACAGGGGAAAAGTCCCTGGATGCGCACATGCTGTAAAGTCTCTCTGTCACGCAGGATGCGCACCGGCGCGCTGGTCCGGGTTTCCGTGGCTATCAAGACCGCCTCATTTGTCAAAAACCCATGGCAATGCTTTCCGAAGGTCAGGAAACCTTCTTGCAAGCGTTTGACGATGAACGACGGCATCCAAAAATGCAATGGACTTGAAATTAAGCCTGGCGCGTAACTGCTGCGAGGCAAATCGTAGCTCAAGCGGCGGTTGACGAAGTCGGACATACGCTGTGCCGGTGCCGTCTGCCTCCGGTTGCCTTGCAGCCAACAGTCGCTTTCGAGCTGCTGTTGATAATGCATCATACGCAACACATCATCGCCCTCAACGTCCTCCGGGCGCAGCTCCACTACCATGCCGCTGTTGCTCCACTGTGTATTTCGGCCGGAGGGCGACATCCCATTGACCACTATCTGCCCGTTTTCAGTAGCCGCGGGAATGACAAAGCCGCCAGGGCACATGCAGAA
>ONQK01000040.1 GCA_900319895.1 uncultured Prevotella sp.
AATCGTCCGAGGCAGCCCCCACCGCCGATGAGCTGAAGGCCTCGACCATCAAAATCGACGTAGCAGCCGACCGCGAAGCCACCATCGGCGCGAGCGGCCTCGAGATTGGTGCCGAGTACACTGCCTACCTCCTACCCGTGAGCCTGCGCGGCACCGATGGCACAATGAGCCAAACCGCAGCGTTCGTCGTTGCCGAAACGCCAGCTCCCATTGCCGTTCCCGTGGCCGATGTGTACATTAACAACTCCACCACCGAGTGGACTGTTGCACAGGGCGAAAGCGTTACGCTCATGGCCATGGTTACCGTCGACGAGCGCACCGCGCCCTACACCCTCACCTGGATGGACAGCAAGCGCAACGTGCTGCTCACCGAGACCTACGCTCAGGCCGACGATATTGACCAGATTTTCACCACCACGCACACGCCCACCGAGTGCACCGACTACATTTTCACGGTGAGCGACAACGCGGCAAACACCACCACCGCCTTTGTTCGCGCCATTGTTACGGGCGATGCTATCACGGCTACGTTTGAGAACATCTACCTCGACCCCGAAGGCCACTGGAACGCCCAAACTGCCGATGGTTCCGACAATGCAGCATCGTTCGTTAGCGGCTCCTACAAGTTCCCCGCCTGGAACCGGTACGGTGGCACCTACTGGTTTGGCTACGCGCTGAGTAACGAAACCGCAACCAGCTACACCGACCTCAAAGACCAATACCGCTCGGCAGCGGGCGGCGGCTACAACGGCTCGGAAAACTACGTGGTGCACTTCGTAAGTTCGTGGGACGAGCCCCAGAAAATCGAGGTGCTCAACAACGCCCAGGGCGACATCGTGAGCGGCTTCTACGTAACCAACTCGGCCTACGCCATCAACTCCATGACCAACGGCGACGGCTTCGCCAAGAAGTTCGAGCAGGGCGACTGGTTCAAGCTCACCGCCACTGCCGACAACGGCAACACCGCCGAGTTCTACCTGGCCGACTTCCGCTCCGACAACCCCGCCGACCACTACATGCTCACCACCTGGGAGTGGTTCGACCTCAGCTCGCTGGGACAGGTGAAGTACATAACGTTTAGCCTGACCAGCTCCGACGTTAGTGCCTATGGCATGAACACGCCCTCGTACTTCTGCCTCGACAACTTTGGCGGCACACGCAACGAAAGAACGATCTCCACTCAATTCATGGAAAATGGCAGGTTGACACTTGACATGAATACTTTCAAAACGCTTAACGAGCCGGGCGCAACGACAACCTATGAACTTGTGGACAACAGTTTGCAAGGACTTGACATCGATGTGCAGGCGGATGGAATAGTGACGGTCTCCGGGACGATGACGGATGACTTTGAGTTTGTCATCAAAATCACACAACGTGGAAAATCCGAATATATCCGTATTCCGGTAAGTGTGGTGACGGGAGTATACATCAACGAAGTCGAAGGAGACGGCGTTGAACAGCGCTATTCATTAGACGGGCGACGTGTCAATAAGGAAAGAAAAGGCGTCAATATCGTGAAGATGAAGAATGGAACCACGAGAAAAATTGTGACAAGATAAATCCTTTTTGATCGTGATGCACAATGGCGGGTGGGGCATTGATAGCCTCACCCGTTTTTCGTGCCTGCCATAAGTCCTTGAGGAAAGAAAATGACTAAAAAAACATCGGAAAATGAGGAAAAAATGAAAAAAAGCATCAAGAATACATTTAATTTTATAAATTAGCACGCAGAATCTTCAAATTCTTCAAATAACAAAGCCGATATGCCTCAAAAAGAAACGATAAAAGTTGTAGCTGCGGTGATTGTGCGCGACGGAAGATACTTTTGTGTACAAAGATGCCGCTCGCACAAGCAGTACATCTCAGAGCGGTGGGAATTTCCTGGTGGAAAAGTTGAACAAAAAGAAAGCGACCATGAGGCGCTCATCCGGGAACTCCAGGAAGAGCTCAATTGGAACGTTTATGTGGGAAAGAAAATCATGACAATTGAGCAGGAATATCCCAACGAGAAAATAGAGCTCAGTGCCTATTGGTGCCTTGCGCCGACAGACGATTTCAGGCTTTTGGAACATCTTGACTTCAAATGGCTGGCTCCGGAAGAGCTGGAGCAACTGAAATGGACAGAGGCAGACTTGCACATCGTCAATTTTTTAGCTGCCAAGCCCAATTTTTAGCACCAGGGCCAGAAGAGTCGACCAACAACCCTAGCTCACACCAAATTAATCATCCTATTCAAAACGTTTTTAAATGGAGAAAACTAAAAAAAATAAAAGTTTTCTTGGTGGTTTCAAAAAAAGAGTGTAATTTTGCAGCCGCAATTACCGGTGATAAGCCGATTTTTAATAATTTAATTTTTAAAGACAAAAAGAAGAATATGATTATTGTACCAGTAAAAGATGGCGAGAACATCGAAAGAGCATTGAAAAAATTCAAGAGAAAATTTGAAAAAACAGGTGTCGTAAAAGAATTGAGACGTCGTCAACAATATGACAAACCTTCTGTTTTGAAAAGGCTCAAGATGGAACGCGCTATTTATGTACAAAAACTTCGACAGACTGAAGAATAAAAAAAATGTGCTAAATCTTGCGGAATTCAAATAAATTCCGTATATTCGTTGCCGAATACAAATCCCAACGATGAGAGGCAACGAAACACTAGATATTGCACGTTTTTTAGAATATTTGCAGCATGAACGTCGGTGCTCGCGCCGGACGGTGGAAAGCTACGGAGATGATCTTCGGGCTTTTCAAGCGTTCTGTAAAGAGAAGGATGAATCAATCGTTTGGGCAAATGTAGATGCTGACCTCATCCGTGATTGGATGGAAAGCATGATGGATAAAGGAAACAATGCCACTTCAATTAATCGAAGGCTAAGTGCGTTGCGTTCCTTTTTTCGTTTTGCATTGAAAAAAAAACTGGTGGGAAAAAGTCCCGCCCATGGAGTACAGGGGCCTAAAAAGCAGAAGCCGCTCCCGCAATTTTTGAAAGAAAAAGATGTCGAAAGCCTGCTGGATGCAAAAGTCTCGAGCACGAGTTATAAGGACGTGCGCGCAAAGACAGTCCTGGCTCTGTTCTATGAGACGGGAATGCGTCTGTCCGAGTTAACCGGGTTGGACGACGAGGCCGTTGACATCAAAAACCGGCAGTTAAAAGTGACGGGAAAACGGAATAAACAAAGAATAATCCCTTTCGGAGATAAGCTGGCGGAAATGCTAGGTGCGTATATAAAGGTGAGGGATGAAGAAGTCGTGCGGCGCACGGCGGGTCTTTTCTTGACCGAAAAGGGATGCCGCATGAACCCCGGCCAGGTGCGCTATGAAGTCCGCAACCTTCTGTCCCGGGTCAGCACGTTGAAGAAGAAGTCGCCGCATGTGTTGCGGCACACCTTTGCGACGGTGGTGCTGAATCATGGCGCGGGAATAGAGAGCGTACAAAAACTGCTGGGGCACGAAAGCCTTGCAACCACCGAAATTTACACGCACACAACTTTTGAGCAACTAAGAAGTGTATACAAACATACACATCCGAGAAATAAGAAAAAACAATAACCTAAAAACAGGAGGTATTTATGAACCTAAAAATTCAAGCTATTCATTTTGATGCGACCGAAAAATTGGCAGCATTCATAGAGAAGAAAGTCACAAAACTTGAAAAGTCATTTGAAGACATTAAAGATGTGGACGTATTGCTGAAAGTAGTGAAGCCTGCAACGGCGATGAACAAGGAGACAAGCCTCAGCGTGGCAGTGCCGGGGACGACTTTGTTCGTGGAAAAGACATGCGACACTTTTGAAGAAGGAATTGACCAATGTGTGGATGCCATGAAGGTGCAATTGGCGAAATTTAAAGAAAAACAGCGAAATCATTAAAAAAAAACCGAAAAAGTTTTGGGGAATAAAAAAAAAACCTTATCTTTGCAGCCGTTTTACAATCAGTCCTTAAACAAGTCCGTATGACGGCTGCAAGGATTTGCCTCTTTAGCTCAGTTGGCCAGAGCACGTGATTTGTAATCTCGGGGTCGTTGGTTCGAATCCGACAAG
>ONQK01000059.1 GCA_900319895.1 uncultured Prevotella sp.
ATGGGACGACTTCGTGGAATGGACCATCGGGCAAGGCGGATATGGCTTGGAAAACTTGTCTGCCATACCTGGCGAGGTCGGGGCGAGCGCGGTGCAAAACATCGGTGCGTATGGTGTTGAGGCGAAGGACTTTATACATGCTGTCGAGGCCGTGGAAATCATTACAGGAGAATATTTCAAGTTTACGAACTTTCAGTGTGAGTATGCCTATCGCGACAGCAAGTTCAAGAACGAATGGCGTGACCGCTTCATCATCACGCATGTCACCTACAGGCTCTCAAAAACGTTTCGTCCCTGTGTGGACTATGGGAACGTGAAGGCTGCATTGGAACAGCGGCACCTCAAAGCACCGACGGCAAAGGATATGCGGCAGTTGATAATGGATATCCGGGCAGAGAAATTGCCGGATTATCACGAGGAAGGCAATGCCGGAAGTTTTTTCAAGAATCCCGTGGTGTCGTATGGGAAATTTGAAAAACTACGAGAAGTATATCCCGGGATGCCGTATTTCTTGCAAGATGACGGTGAGGTGAAAATCCCTGCCGGATGGCTCATCGAAACGTGTGGATGGAAAGGGAAATGTGTGGGCAATGCCGGGGTGCATGAAAAACAAGCCTTGGTGTTGGTGAACAAAGGAGGGGCGTCCGGGGAGGAAGTGTTGGAACTGTGCCGTCAAATTTGCCAGACGGTCAGGGAGAATTTCGGGATAGAACTCCAGCCAGAGGTGAACATACGCTAAAAACAATTGCGAAATAGACAAAGGCCGCATCCGCACGACCTCGCGCCATTGGTTGTAAGTGATAAACGCTTAAAAGCAGTGAAATGGACGTAAAAAGTGTTTTTTCCTTGGAAATGTGCTCAAATTTTGGTTGCCAGACTTCTTCTGGAAACATTTGAAAAGAGGATACCGAACAAACTTCCCATTTTCTTGTCTTTATCCTTTAAAAAACGTTAATTTTAACAAAGAAATCCTTTGTTTCTGAAAATAAAATTGAAGTTTTTGCGTTTTTTTGCACGATTCTCAAATAAAGTTTGTAATTTTAGCCCCAAACTGCGAATTGTAAAAATGCCTTTTAGGGTAAGGTAAAAACAGGCTGACGAAGATTGTCAAACGCTTATTTGTTCAGGTTAATATTTATTCAGGTTAAAGAAAAAAATAATGAAAAAAATGATGGTTTTCGCTTGCGCCCTGCTCCTTGCAGTCGCTGCGCAAGCTCAGTGGGACCTCGAAGGCCTCACAGTAGACAAGTCGAAATGGGTTGACTACACCCCGACATGGAATCCTGATCCTTACATCATGACACCTGGTGCTGGTAGCATCGGTAGCGTGCGTCAAAAAGCAAAAATAAATAACGGCAGAGGGCCGCTAAAGGCACCGCAGAAAGCCGCAGGTGTTACAGATTTGCCCGATCATTGGGACAATGGAAAGACGAAGTATTTTCCGCCTGTATTTAGTCAGGACGGCGGCTCGTGCGGCGTTTCGTCGCGTGCCGGCTATATGCTTTGCGAAGAGTTGAATGCCTATCGCGGAACCGACGCATCGCTTCCCGAAAACCGTTTGGCACCCAACATTCAGCATCCTTACGACAATACGGGACCGAATAAGAACACGATGGCCTATCAGATTGGTTTCCCAAGTATGGCGACCTACGGCGGCTTCCCGGCTAGCAATATCTATGGCTCCTATGGTCCGAGATCCAACAACGCAGGTTGGATGACGGGCTATGACAAGTGGTATAAGACAATGCACAACCGCATCTGGGGTGCGTCGAGCGTCCCCGTTTCCGTTATCGGCTATCCTGAAAACAACACTGAAGATTGGGGGCTCGGCGGTTTCGGACCGGGTGCCATCGCCACCAAGCGTTGGCTTTACAACCACAATGGCGACGAGAGTTTCCACACAGGCGGAGTTATGGGGCTTGGTGTGTCATCTGGCTATAATCTCATCAAGATTCCCGATACTGAGGATAACCGGAAAAACGGTCTGGTGAATATGGTATATTGGGTGCCTGGCTCCTCGGTTGACCATGCTATGTCTTTGTGCGGCTACGACGACCGCATTGAGTTCGACCTCGACGGAAACGGAATTGTCGGCGAACGCAAGAATAGCGATGGTTACGACGAAAGAGGTGCATGGATTGTCGTCAATTCGTGGGGCGACTGGTGGGGCAACGGCGGCTTCGCTTATGTTCCCTACGGCCTCGCATCGCCCACGACGAAGAAAAACAGCACAGGAAAAGGTTACCTGCCCGTAGGCAATGGCTTCTCGCCAGAAATGTGGCATATTCGCAAGGACTATACGCCTGCGCGTACCATTAAAGTAAGACTCAGTTTCACCCAGCGCAGTGCCATTAGTTTGAAGGCTGGTATTTCCACCGATTTGAACGCAACTTCTCCGCAAAAGACTTTGTTGTTTGAGCATTTCAACTACAAAGGTGACGGCGATGGCGACGGCAAGGATGCTATGACCCCGATGCTGGGCAAGTGGAAAGACGGCGTGCACTACGAACCGATGGAATTGGGCTTCGACCTGACCGACCTTTTGGCCGATTTCGATCCTTCGCAGCCGTTGAAGTTCTTCTTCATCATCGATAGTAAGGCTTCAGCCACTGG
>ONQK01000041.1 GCA_900319895.1 uncultured Prevotella sp.
ATTTTATTAACGTAAAAACTCCCGGCAGCCACACGGGCCGCCAGGAGTCACCACATATTTTGCTTGATGAAGATCAAATGTGTTTCATGGAGTTCAAAAACTGTTTATGGACAGGCTTTCAATCCAGTTGAAGATGTATGGGCACACCCCAAACATGATGATGCCCACAGTGCAAATGGCAAGTGCCAAGCGGGTGTAGCAGTCGCTCTTGAAGGTTGGCAGCGGGTGGTCGGCCTTGTTGATGAACATGGCCTTGACAATCAACAGGTAGTAATAAAGCGACACCACCGTATTGACCAATGCCACGAAAAGTACGACATAGGCCCAGTATGACCCTTGCTCTGCTGCTGCCATGAACACGAAGAACTTGGAGAACATTCCCGCAAATGGAGGTATGCCGGCCAAGGAGAAGAGCGCCACTGTCATCAAGAACGCCAATTTCGGGTTGGTGGCATAGAAACCGTTGTATGAGGCCATCTCGGTTGTGCCGCCGTTCTTCTGTTCCACGATGTTGATGACCGTGAACACCGCCATGTTGGCAACGATGTAGATCAGTGTGTAGTACATCAGCGCCGTCATTCCCATCGCCGAGTTCCCTACTACGGCGAGCATGATGTAGCCTGCCTGAGAGATGGATGAAAAGGCCATGAAGCGCTTCAGCTCGCCCTGGCGGATGGCAAAGAGGTTGGCGATGGTAATGGAAAGTACGATGACGATGTAGAGCAGGTATTGCCAATACTGGAGCATCGGTGCGAAGACTTTCATCAAAATGACGGCGAGGGTAAATGCCGCCGCGCCTTTTGAGATGACGCTCAAGTAGGCAGTTACCGGTGTTGGCGCGCCTTGATAGGTGTCTGCCGTCCAGAAGTGGAAAGGCACGAGCGAGATTTTAAATCCCAGTCCGCTGAAGAAAAAGACAAAGCCTATGATGAGCATTGGCAGTCTGCTGCTGATATCCATTGCATTTGAAAGTCGTGGCACCATGTCGTTGAAATACAAGGTTCCCAGGGCGCCATAGAGGAAGGAGATGCCATAAAGCATTACGCCGCTTGAGAAGGTCGCCGTCAGGATGAACTTGGCGCCTGCCTCTGCCGAATGCCTTTTCCATTTGTCCATTGCCACAAGGCATGCCATGGGGACGGATGCCATTTCGAGTCCGAGGAAGAACAGGAGGAAGTGTCCGCTCGACATCATCATATACATGCCCAGCAGGGTTGACAGTATCAGCATGTAATATTCGCCTGCATATTTGGTGGTTTCCACCCATGGTTTTGACATGATGACGACGATGATCGTTCCCATCGTCAAAATGGCTTTCATCATGCCCGTGGAAGCGGTTGTGACATACATTCCTGAAAATGCCGAAGAGGGCTCCATTGCCATCATGCAGACCATCGCTTGCGCCGCCATGAGCGCTGTTGTCAGGAGAACGAGCGCCTGGTGCCTCTTCTCGTTCTTATGAAGGATGAAGTCAGCAATAAATACGACGATCAAAGCAGCAATCAGCGATGCTTCGGGTATCATGTTAAAAAATTGACCGTAATTCATTTTATGCAAATTTAATTCGTTTCTACAATTACATACTAATCACGTTGAGAATTGGGCCTACCGCGTCATTGATGACATTGCTCGCCCACAAGGGGAAGAGGCCAAGGCCTGCGACACAAGCGATGAGGCAGACAACGGCAAAGCGCTCGTCCCAAGTTGCGTCTGTCAATTCCTCAAAATGCGGGTCGGCAACTTTTTGGAACAGGATTTTGCCCACTACACGAAGGATGTAGACCGCTGTGACGACGATGGCCGTGCAAGCCAAAATCGTGGCGGTGCGGTGGAACACGTCGTTGTTCTCGAATGAGCCGACAAAAATGGTCATTTCTGCGATGAAGCCTGAGAAGCCGGGCAGTCCAAGGTTGGCCAGTCCGGCGATGACGTAGCCGACTGACAAGAATGGCATGATTTTCATCAATCCGCCCAGCTTGCGCACGTCGCGTGTGTGGGTGCGTCCGTAAATCATGCCAATCAAGGCAAAGAACAAGGCTGTCATCAACCCATGCGAAAGCATCTGCAAGATAGCGCCTGTGGCTGCTGTCTTTGTCATCATCAACAGTGCGAAAAGCACCAGTCCGCAGTGGGAAACCGAGCTGTAGGCATTGATGTACTTCAAGTCGGTCTGAACACATGCCGAGAGTGCGCCGTAAACGACCGAGATGGTGGTCAGGATCAAGAATATCCAGGCCAACTCCCGTGCGGCATCTGGCAAGAGATACATGGCAACCCTGAAACATCCGTAGCCGCCGAGTTTCATCAGCACGCCGGCGTGCAGCATGGATACTGCGGTCGGCGCGGAGGCGTGGCCGTCGGGCGACCATGTGTGGAACGGGAACAAGGCACCAAGTACGCCGAAGCCGATAAAGATGAATGGGAAGAAGATCTTCTGGATATTAGGGTCGATGTTGTGCAACGCAGCAATCTCGTTCACGTTCATGGTCGTGGCACCACTGAAGAAATAGATGCCCAGAATGCCCATAATCAATAGTGCGGAGCCGCCCATGAGCATCAAGGTCAGCTTCATGGCCGAATATTCCTTGTTGCCACTTCCCCAGACCCCGATGAGCAAGTACATCGGGATCAATGCCACTTCGTAGAACATGAACATGGTGAACATGTCCACAGAGATAAAGAACCCGTAGACACCGGCTGAGAGCAAAGTGAACCATAGGAAATATTCCTTTGTCATGGGCTTAAGTTGCCATGAGGCAAAGGTTCCCGTGAATACGATGATGCTTGAGAGCAGCAACATCACAACGCTGATGCCGTCGACACCGATGGCATATTCGATGTTCAAGGGCTTGAACCATGGCGTGCTGTAGGTCAGCAGCATGGTGTCGGTGTTGCCACCCGCCCGCTGCTGTATGAAATATATCGTTAGCCAAACAGACAGTGCAAGCAAACATGTCGAGCCTGCCACCATCACACCGCGTACCTGATTCAGGTTTCTGCTCAGCCACAGGCCAAGGAGCATCAGTACCGGAATTACAACAAATAATGTCAGTATATTCATCGCTTCATTATTTTAAACAAAGTAATACTAAAGTTAATGCAATCGTTCCCGTGAGGAACCATACGACGTACTTGCGCACGTCGCCGCTCTGCCAAGGCCTGATGGTCTCGCCTGCCTCGTTGGCTCCCCAGGCCATGAAGTCGAAAGTGCCGTCGATGACATGACGGTCGAACCATGCTATGGGGGTTGAGATGCAGCGGAAGATGATTTTATGCGTCACGAACTGCCATATTTCGTCTTGGTAGAAGCGCTTGTAGGCCGCACGATGCAATTTGGGGAACATCTTATACAATTTGTCAGCAATGGGCTGCTGCTCATTCTTGTATATATAGGTGGCCAAAAGAATGCTCAACACAGCTATGACGGTTGAGGTCGCGGCGATTTGCAGGTTGAAGTGGATGGTATAGTCTTCTCCGCTTGCCGAGACAAAACTGCCAAAGGAGCCGCCCCATTCAAAAAATCCTGCCAATGTGGTGTAAATGCCGACACCAACGGTGATAACCGTCAAGATGATCAGCGGAACCGTCATTGTCAGTGGCGACTCATGGGGCGTGTGGTGCGCATGCGCCTCCTTGTTCTCCGTACCCCAGAAAATCCCATAATACAGACGGAACATGTAGAAGGCAGTCATGGCCGCAATTCCGGTCATTATCCATCCTACTACTGGGCTGTACTGCATGCATGCGGTAATGATTTCGTCCTTTGAGCTGAAGCCTGAGAAGAACGGAATGCCCGCTATCGCCAAGCAGCTGATGAGGAATGTGACGTGCGTGATGGGCATGTACTTGCGCAAACCGCCCATCATCGACATTTCGTTGGAGTGGACGGCATGGATGATGCAGCCAGCTCCCAAGAACAAGCATGCCTTGAACATGGCATGTGTGAAGAGATGGAACATCGAGGCCATATAGCCCAGTTGAGCATGGTTGTCGAGCACCTCGCCGTGATGTCCGGGCAGGCTTACGCCGAGTGCCACCATCATGAAAGCAATTTGCGAGATGGTGGAGAAAGCCAGGACGCGCTTGATGTCGCTCTGTACACAAGCCACTGCAGCTGCATAGAAGGCAGTGGAGACTCCCACCCAGACTACGATACTCATTGCTTGTGGAGCGAATTCTATCCACAACGGGAACATGCGGGCTATCTGGAACACACCGGCAACCACCATCGTTGCAGCGTGGATCAAGGCCGATACCGGCGTGGGGCCTTCCATGGCATCGGGCAGCCAAATGTGCAATGGGAACATCGCACTCTTACCCGCGCCTCCGATAAACATCAATACCAATGCCGTGGGGAGTATGAAGCCGCCGGCTGCAACGGCCTTTGCCGCGTCGCCTGCGATGAAAGGTGCCGCCCCGGTGGCCATCTCCACCTTGTCTATGAACGAGAAGCTGAACGATCCCGTATAGTAGCCGAAGATCAAGATTCCTATCAGGAAGAACATGTCGGCAAAACGGGTTACGATAAATGCCTTTTTCGAGGCAGCCACCGCCGCGCTGGTTTGATAGTAAAATCCGATCAAAAGATAGGACGACACTCCCACCAGCTCCCAAAACAGATACATTTGGAAGATATTGGTTGCCACAACCAGCCCGAGCATGGACATGGTGAAGAGCGAGAGGTAGGCATAATAGCGCTGGAAGCCCTTCTCACCGTGCATGTAGCCAAACGAGTAGATGTGTACCATCAGGCTGACCGTAGAAATGACGATGAGCATCATGACGGAAATGGGGTCCAAAAGGATGCCCAGGTCAAAATGCAAGTCGCCCAGCGGCAACCATGTGAAATTATAAGGCACAAATGTGCGGTAGATGCCGTCAACGCGTTCTGAGGTGAAATAATTAAATGCCGTGATGTAAGACAATACGGTGACAATCCCTAAGGAACCCGTACCGATGAGTCCGGCTGTCTTATGTGACATCTTCATTCCGCCAAGCCCTAGTATCAGGAACGAAAGTGCAGGCAGAAGAAGGATTAAAAATGCATAACTAAAGTCCATAATATTCAAAAGTTTAATTCTTCATTTCCTGTATTCTATCCACTTGGATGCCTTTGACATTGCGATAAACATTGATGATGATCGCAATGGCAACTGCCGATTCAGCGGCGCTGACGCCGATGGAGAAAAGGGTGAAAAAGAATCCTTCCATCTCGCCTGGATACAGCACCCTGTTGAACACGGCAAAGTTCATGTCCACAGCATTAAGAATCAGTTCGACCGAAATAAGCATGGCTATAAGGTTGCGACGGGTGACAAAACCCCAGAAACCTATGAAAAACAATAGTGAGCTCAACACAAAATAACAGATTACGGGTATCATTTGTCGTCCTCCTTTCGTGCTATCATTATACCACCGATAATACATGCCAGAAGAAATACCGAGATGAACTCGAATGGGAGTACATATTGGTATTTGTCGGAGCCGAGCAGCGCTTGGCCGATTTTCTCCACGGGCACTTCCTCATCTGCCAGCAAGGCAAAGTGGTCAATGAATTGGTTTTTGATGAAAATTACAGTTACTACTACAAAACCCAGCAGCGCCAGCAGCGCGCCGCCCAGCATCTTGCTGCTTTTCAGATGCTCCTGAATACCTTGCAGAGAGCGTTTGGAGAGCATCTGAATGGCAAAAATGTAGAGCACGATTACGCCACCTGCGTAAATTGAGATTTGCGCCGCGCCCAGGTAGGTGTAGTCAAGCAAGAAGTATATTCCCGCAACACCCAAAAGGACAAAAAGCAAAAACGTTGCCGCACGCATGATGCTTCTTGTCATCACACACATAATAGCAGAGCCTAAAATGACTATTGCTAAGATGCAAAACATTACTAAATTGGCCATAGTCTTTTATCTCGTTTTAGTGTTAAACTTACCGATGGTCTGCTCTGCGCCGCCTTCCAGGAGGTGGGGCAAAGAACCGCCTTCATAAACTTCCTTGTCAAGATGCAGCCTGAGCGACTCACGCTTGAAAACGCTGTTCTCGAAGTCGTTTGTGAACTCAATGGCGTCGAAATTGCACGCATTGGTGCAAAGTTGACAGAACATGCAGTCGCCCAAGTCGTAAATATAGTCATCCAGCACTTTCTTCTTCTTTCCACTCTCGGGGTCTTCCTCCATGTGAGAGAGGATTTTAATCGTGCCGTTTGGACAAGTCTTCTCACATAATGTGCAGACAGTGCATTTGTAGCTCCCGTCCTCGTTGCGCTTGAACACCAGCCTGCCGCGGTGGCGCTTTGCAACATGTAATGTCGTCTTGCGGTTCTCCGGATATTGCTCGGTGGACTTGGGCGTGAAGTATTCCTTCAAAGTCGTCTTCAAGCCGACTGCCAGCGTCTTTATGCCTCTTGAGAGCTCGCCAAAATATGATTTGTTGTCTTCCATTTTTCTGTTTTTATTTAATGTAAAGTCCTAATGCAACAACCACTGTCATCAAAACAATGTTGACCAACGACAAAGGCATCAGATATTTCCACTCCAGCTTCAAAATCTGGTCGATACGAAGGCGAGGGAATGTCCAGCGGATCCACATCAGCAGCCAAACCACAGAGAAGGTCTTGGCAAAGAACCAGACAATGCCGGGGATGTAGTTCAGCAGGGTGTCGATACCGGCAATGCCGATGTTCAAGGGTGCCCAGCCGCCCAAGAAGACTGCCGAGGCGATGCCCGAGATCACGAACAAGTTGAGGAACTCTGCCAAATAGAAGAAGCCGAAGCCCATGCCGGAATATTCGGTATGGTGGCCGGCAGTCAGCTCGCTCTCTGCCTCTGCCATGTCAAAAGGGCCGCGGTTCGCCTCTGCGTTTCCTGCAACAAGGAACACCACAAAGGCAATGAATGCGGGAATGTGACCTTGGAAAATCAGCCATTTGAAAGGGCCGGTCTGCGCGTCGACGATTCCGCTGACCTGCATCGTGCCCGTCAAGATGACAGCCGTTATCAGGCAAAGGCACAGCGACATTTCGTATGAAATCATCTGAACTGCGGCACGCATGGCGGAGACCACCGAATATTTGTTGTTGCTGCCCCAGCCGGCCAGGAACACGCCCACTACGCCCAGCGAAGAAATCGCTGTTACCAAGAATATCCCGACGTTGAAGTCCAGCACCGATGCGCCTTTGTTCCACGGCAGGAAGGAGAATGTTCCAACGGAAGCGATCAACACCAAGAATGGAGCCAAGAGATAAAGCAGTTTGTCTGCCTTGTCGACAAAGAAAATCTCTTTGATCAACATCTTCAAGACATCTGCGAAAACTTGCAACAAGCCCCATGGCCCCACACGCATCGGACCTAAGCGGCACTGGAAATAAGCACACACCTTGCGCTCCATGAAAATCAGCACGATAGCGATCAGCGCATACGCCACAAGCGTGAACAGGCCAATCAGGACGCACTCTATCAGCATCGACCAAAAATCGCCCAGACCTAGGGTTTGGCGCAGAAAATTGTCGAACCATTGTGTTACTATTGAAAAATCGAACATAGTTAATTTGAATTATCTGTCAATGTCAGGTATTACAAAATCGACCGCCGCCGCAGTTGTCACCAAGTCGGCGAGCTTCTGCCCACGAAGCATCGGGTCTAGGGCACCGACAAGGCTCAGCCCCATGGGGCGCATCTTCAAGCGATAGGGGCTCTTGTCGCCTCTTGAGTCAAGATATACGCCGAACTCGCCGCTCGCGCCTTCCACAGAGAAATACCATTGTCCTTCCGGAACTTTGATTATCGGTTTTTGCTTCACATAGAATTCTCCTGCCGGGATGTTGTCGATGAGTTGCTCTATGATGTGCAGGCTCTGGTACATTTCCTTGATGTGTACCATGTAGCGGTCCATCGAGTCGCAGCCCGTCAGCGTAATCTGCTCCCATACCACCCTGTCATATAGGTCATAAGGATGATTCTTGCGGACATCATTCTTCCAGCCGGCGGCACGCCCGGCAGGGCCGGTCACACCGTAGTTAATACAGTCTTCCAAACCCATCACGCCGACTTTCTCAAATCGCTTGTGCGTGATGATGTTGTCGCCGAAGACATCCATGTATTCTTTAATCATGGGCTTCATGTAGGCAATCAGCCTCTTGACGTTCTTAACGAAATTCGGGTCAATGTCGTCTTGCAGACCGCCAATTCGATAGTAATTTTGGATCAAGCGGCCGCCCGTGGTTTCTTCCAACACATTGAGCACATGCTCCCGGTCGCGCATGCAGTACAAAAACGCCGTCAAGGCGCCCAGGTCTTGCGCGCAACAGCCACAATACAAGAGGTGAGAGTCAAGACGTTGCAACTCGTCCATAATCGTACGGATGTACTTTATCCTGTCGGTCAGCTCAACGCCCAGCCCCTCCTCTATCACGCCAACCAACGCATGGCGATGCATCATGGCGGAGAGATAGTTCAGGCGGTCGGTCAAAGCCAGTGTCTGCGGATAGGTGTATTCTTCGCACATTTTTTCGATGCCACGATGGATGTAGCCCAGGTGTGGATAGATGCGCTTCACGGTTTCGCCGTCCAGCACGGTTTGCAGGCGGAGGACACCGTGGGTTGAAGGGTGCTGCGGGCCGATGTTGATGACATACTCGTCGTCGGTGAACAGCTGATTGTGCTTGCAGGCCAGCTCGCCCTCGGCATTCAGGCTGTATTCGCAGCCATAATCCGGCTCAACATCATCCTCCAAGGAATATTGTCCGTCGCCTTTCCAATTCTTGAGGAAAGGATGTCCTTTAAAGTCGTTTCTAAGATAAAGGCGGCGCATGTCAGGATGTCCCAGGAACTTGATGCCGAAGAAGTCGTAAACTTCGCGCTCCAGCAGGTCGGCGACTTTCCACAATTGGGTTACCGTGGGAATTACCGAACTACCGCTGGCTTGCTTGGCGATCATCTTCACCGAAATGCGCTCATGGCTTTCGGTGTTTTCCAAGATATAGACACAGCCCAGACCTTCTTCGCCAAAGTCCTCGCCTATGATTGTGACCAGGAAGTCAAAATGTTTCTTTTCTTTAAGCGAGGTCATCTCGGGGACAAAGTTGTCGAAATCAAATATAAGATGTTCTAATTTCATTGTGCGCCCTCCTCTTTTTGATTGTCTGTCTTCAATTCATTCACAAAGTCCTCGGGAACCTCAGACACCACCAGTGGTTTTTGCCAGCCGGAGGCAATTGCCGCATTGGAGAGCCCCAACTCGCGCTCTTCGGCATCTTGCTTGTGGTTCGCCCCGCCAAAGAATTTTTCAACTTTCACCTTACGCTGCAACTGCATCATGCCATACAAAATCGCCTCGGGGCGCGGCGGGCAGCCCGGTATGTAGACGTCTACAGGAACGATTTCACCGATTCCTTTAACGACGTGATAACTGGACTTGAAGGGGCCGCCGCTGATGGCACAGCCGCCAACAGCCACGACATACTTCGGCTCCGCCATTTCGTCGTAGAGACGCTTGAATACGGGTGCCATCTTATGGGTAATCGTACCTGCGGTCATGATCAGGTCGGCCTGACGGGGAGAGTTGCGCGTGACCTCAAATCCAAATCGTGAGAAGTCGTAGCGTGCGCAACCTACTGCCATGAACTCAATGCCGCAACAACTCGTTCCAAAAGTCAACGACCATAAGGAGTTGCTGCGTCCCCAGTTGATGACTTGGTCGAGCGAGCCGACGACAACGTTCACACCGCCCTCGTGCAGCTGGTCAACCAGTTTTTCCAGACTTGTATTGTCCTTAAACTCTGCATAAGGGATGCTCTTGATACTAGGCTTTCTCACTTCCATTCCAGCACTCCTTTCCGCCAAGCATAAGCCAAGCCAAATACTAATACCAACAAGAAGAAGCCAATGCTTACCAAAGCCATGACTCCATACTGCTTAACGACAACTGCCCATGGATAGAGGAACACCGTTTCAATGTCGAAAATCAGGAAAAGGATAGCGAAGAGGTAAAAACCGACATGCATGGGCATCCAAGATGAACCGCGCGTCGGGATTCCGCACTCAAAAGGCTCGCCTTTCACCGGATTATACGAGCGGGGACCTATCAACTTGGCTACGACATAAGCGCCTGCAACCAATACGACAGCCGTCAATAATACGGTAATTAACAACGAAAAATTCATTATGTATGATTTAAAAATTTGATGTCTGAATAAAAACGTATGCAAAGTTACGATTTTATTTTGTAATAAAAGAGAAAAAAGTTGCAAAATGTTCACTCCAGTTTGCAAAATAGGCAAAAAAATGCCTTTTAACCATGTGTAGCATTAAAATGTCATGTTTAAAAGACATAAAAGGCGACGAAAATCTCACCGGATTTCCGTCGCCTTTTTATGGATATTGTCTAGAATTGCTTATTCTTCAACAGCAGCTTCGGTTTCTGCCTCTGCTTGTGCCTCTGTCTCAACCTCAACGGCTGCCACCGCCTCTGCTGCCTCTGCCTTCACTTCCTCCTTCGGGGCTTTTTTGTCAAGATCTTCAGGATTTTCCGCAATCACAGCTACCGGCACCTTGACTTCAACCTCCTTGTGGAAGTGGACTACTGCCTCATAAGTACCAATACGTTTTGCCTCACGCATGGTGATGATCTTGCGATCCACCTCGATTTGGCGTGCTGCCAGTTCCTCAGCCACCTGAGCCGCGCCGACAGAGCCATAAAGCTGTCCCGTGGCGCTAACCTTTGCGGCAATTTCGAGCGAGATGCCTTCAAGAGCTGCCGCACGCTTCTCTGCCTCTGCCTTGATGGCAGCCAGCTTGTTGGCCTGCTGACGCAAATTCTCGGCTAACACCTTCTTGGCAGACGCAGATGCTATCACTGCCTTGCCAGTTGGAATCAAATAGTTTCTTCCATATCCGGACTTAACGTTTACTATATCGTTCTTGTATCCAAGACCTATAATATCTTCTTTCAGTATGATTTCCATAATTCTTTTCTAATTTTTATATGGGTCATGACAGTTGGGCAACACCACGGTCGGCATGGCCTTCCCCGCCATTTCTCATTATTATTTCATCAAATCTGCCACATATGGAAGTAATGCAATCTGGCGCGCACGCTTTACTGCCTGTGCCACACGACGTTGATACTTCAGAGAGGTTCCTGTGATACGACGAGGGAGAATTTTCCCCTGCTCATTCAAGAATTTCTTCAAGAATTCAGGATCTTTATAGTCAATGTACTTAATACCGCTTTTCTTAAAACGGCAATACTTCTTCTTCTTGGTGTCGATGGAAGGAGCATTCAAATAACGGATTTCAGATTCTTGTGCTACCATGGTTAAGCCTCCTCTTTTTTAGCAAATTTGTTTCTTCTCTTTTCAGCATACTG
>ONQK01000104.1 GCA_900319895.1 uncultured Prevotella sp.
ACCGTAGGGCGACAGGCGCGTCACGTCGGTAATCGAGCGGCTCACCGTCGGCAGACTCGTGATCTGCTGGCTGGTGATGTTGGTCGAGGCTCCCGTCTTCTCTGCCGAGAACTTGGAGGCTTTGCCGCTGACAATTACTTCACCCAGCATTTTCGTGTCTTCCGAGATTTCAGCCTCCAAGTTGAACATTTCGCCCAACTGAAGCGTCAGGTCGGTGTAGGTCTTCTTTTGAAAACCTACATAACTGATGGAAACCGAGTATGGCCCACCAGTACGCATTCCCTGGATAGTAAAACGACCGTCGATGTTGGTCACGGCCGTATAACTCGTCCCAGAAGGCGTGTGTACTGCCAAAATGGTAGCACCAATCACTTCCTCGCCAGTTTCCGCGGCAACTACCTTGCCGCTCAATGACGATGTCGTTATCTGAGCCATGGCCGATGTCGCAAACATCATTATCACGGCAAACAGAAAGCAAAATCTTTTTTGCACCATAATTAAAAAATGTTTTAAAATATTAGTTTAGTAAGAATTTATTTTGATGCAAAATTAAATATTTTTTCTATACCTCAAAGGACTTTTAACATAAAAATTATATTTATCACTAAAAGTTTGACCACAACACTCCTTGGGGCTGTAAAGCAAGACAGCAGCCCAAGTTTGCCGGACTGCTGTCTTTGTAAGAAATGCTTGTGGGTTTCAACTATTTCATCAAGTCGACAGAGCGTTTGACAAAGGCATCCAGCGATGCACCTTTCAACAAATTGTTCTGCAGCAAGGCCAAGTCGACCAGCTGCCCGATGACCGGCTCATTTTTCGCGTAGGCAGCAAGCACCTCGTTGCGCCTGCTCTTCTGCTCTTCAATCTCTTTTTGAGTGCTTTGGAGCATGTCTTTATCCTCTTGCGTCAGCTCTTCAGGCTTTTTCTTTTCTTGTGACTGCCGGATGGCGGCCTCGCGCGCCTGCAAGCCTTTCAACTCACCGTCTATGGGCTTCAAGTCATGCGCGCACTTCTGTTCTACTTCCTCCAGCACACGCTTCACCAGCCTGTGGTCGCTGTTGAGCACCATGTTGAACATGTCGGGGAACTGCGCATAGAACGCCATCCCGTTTTGGAAGCGGCTCATGTCTTTCATGCGACGCATGTATTCGCTTTGAGTAATAATGATGGGATACGACGACTCGCCAAGCGCTTGTACATCGATGTTGAATTCGGATTTTTCCAAAGTTGGCAATTGCGCCCTAAACACCTGTGACAAATTGTCAGTCTGCTCTGCCGTCAAAGTTTGTTTCGATGCATCCTCTTTGACAATCAGGCGCTCCACCACATCGGAGTCAACGCGCACGAACTGGCTTTTCTCCAGTTTCTGCTCATACATGGACACCGTGGGAACGTCCAAGTCGCCATCCAGGAGCAGCACGCTGTAGCCTTTATCCTTGGCCGATTCGATAAATGAATATTGCTCTTCACGCTGTGTGGCATACAAATAGACGACTTGCCCTTCTTTGTTGGTCTGGTTCTCAGCAATGAGCGCCCTGTATTGCTCAAGCGTAAAATACCTGCCGTCTACATCTTTCAGCAGGCAAAAATCTTTTGCACGGTCATAAAAATCTTCTTGCGAGAGCATTCCATAATGGATGAACAGCTTCAAGTCATCCCATTTTTGCTCATAGTCCTTACGGTTTTCCTTGAAAATACCATTCAAACGGTCTGCCACCTTCTTGGTGATGTAAGTCGAAATCTTCTTCACATTGGCATCGCTCTGCAAATAAGAACGGCTGACATTGAGCGGGATGTCGGGCGAGTCGATGACACCATGCAGCAAAGTCAGGAATTCGGGCACAACGCCTTCCACCTGGTCGGTGACAAACACCTGGTTGCAATACAACTGTATTTTATTGCGCTGCAACTCCAGGTTCGACTTGATTTTCGGGAAATAAAGCACGCCCGTCAGGTTGAACGGATAGTCGACATTGAGATGTATCCAGAACAACGGTTCGTCCTGCATCGGGTAAAGCGTGCGATAAAAACCTTTATAGTCCTCCTCGGTCAGCGCATTGGGGGCTTTGGCCCAAAGCGGTGCAACATGATTGACGACATTGTCCTCGTCGGTCTCTTGCATCTTGCCATCTTTCCACTCTGTTTTCTTGCCAAAGGCAACAGGAATGGGCATGAACTTGCAATATTTGTTCAACAACTCCTGGATCTTTCCTTTTTCAAGGAACTCCTTGCAGTCGTCGTCAATATGGAGCACGATGTCCGTCCCCCGGTCGCTCCGCGATGCCTCCGCAATGGTGAACTCCGGGCTTCCGTCGCACGTCCACACGACGGCCTGCGCGCCCTCTTTGTAGCTTTTTGTGATGATTTCCACTTTTTGAGCCACCATGA
The DNA here is from genome assembly GCA_900319895.1 of uncultured Prevotella sp. Classification (GTDB taxonomy): domain Bacteria; phylum Bacteroidota; class Bacteroidia; order Bacteroidales; family Bacteroidaceae; genus Prevotella. Next base: position 2,389 of record ONQK01000104.1, read on the forward strand.
AGGCACTATAGAATCCCAGCCCAAAATGCCCGATGATGGCATTGGCATTGTCTTTATACTTGTCCAGGAAATCATTGACACCGGAAAAAGCGATCTGGTTGATGTACTTGTCGATTTCCTCGGCTGTCATACCAATGCCACGGTCGCTGATGGTCAACGTCTTTTCCTGTTCATTAAGGACTATTCTAACGGTCAAGTCGCCCAAATCGCCTTTGAAATCGCCTTTCTCAGCCAGCGTCTTGAGCTTCTGCGTTGCGTCCACGGCATTTGAGATGATCTCGCGAAGAAAAATCTCATGATCAGAATACAAGAACTTTTTGATGACGGGGAAAATGTTCTCGGTCGTAACCCCTATATTTCCTTTTTGCATAATACTTAAATATTTTAACGCTCTATATGCAAAAATCATGCCAGACATCCGCGATGCACGTCGCATTCACTTTTTTGGGGGAGGATTCTCCATTTGTTGGGAAGAATTCTCGGCAAAAGAGCCATCACACCGCCCCTTTTATTAATCAATTAAACAACTTTTACACTGAAAAATCAAGTCATCACACTAAAAAAATCAAGCGATTTACGAGAGTCCTCGCCCCCGCGCATGTGGTTTTACCCCGTAATATTTGAAATTTCGCAGAAAATATTTGAAAAAATGTGCCATTTTTTATAAATTTGCAGATTGAATTACGAAAATGTCCTAAAAAACATCGTCACATTCAAGAATTGACTCAAAACGGAAAAAATGGCACAAGAGAAACAACATACCAACCCTTTTTTGGCACCTTACAACACGCCCCACGAGACGGCACCTTTCGACCAAATCCAATTGGTGCACTATGAAGAAGCCTTCATGGAAGGCATTAGGCGTGAGGACGAGGAGATAGAGAAAATCATCAACGACCCGGCAGAACCGACTTTCGAGAACACCATCGCACGAGACGACGAGCAAAAGGACAGAAAACATTACTACGACTTGCTCGACCGCACCGAAAGCGTGTTCTTCAACCTCCTGAGCGCAGAGACCAACGACGAGATGGACGAGCTGGCACAGAAAATGAGCCCGATACTGACAAAACACGCCAACGACATCAGCCTCAACCCCAAGCTTTTTGAGCGCATCAAATACGTCTACGAGCATCACGGCAAACTCACGCCAGAAGAGCAAACCGTGCTTAACAACGCGTACGACGGATTTGTCAGAAGCGGTGCACTGCTTGACGACCAAGGCAAAGAGCGCCTGAGGGCACTTACAGAGGAGGCCAGCATGTTGTCGCTGCAATTTTCGCAGAACCTGCTCAAGGAAAACAAAGCCTACCAACTGCACATCACCCAAGAAGACGACCTGGCCGGACTGCCGGACACCGCGCGCGAGGCCGCCGCTGAAGCCGCAAGAGAAAAAGGGCTGAAGGGCTGGATTTTCACACTGGACGCCCCTAGCTATGGCCCATTCATGATGTATGCCAAGAACCGGGAGCTGCGACGGCAGATGTACATGGCGCACAACACGCTCTGCATCAAGGACAACCAGGAAAACAACATTGAAATTTGCAAGCGCCTGATCAACATTCGGCGGGAGCTGGCACAACTGCTGGGCTATGAGACTTATGCCGACTACGTCATGAAGCACCGAATGGCGACCAAGGCCGACAACGTCTACAAACTGCTGGACCAGCTGACCGAGGCCTACAAGCCGAAAGCCATCGAGGAAATTGAAGAAATCAAGCAGCTGGCGGGACTCACCGCCACGGAAGACACCAAAGACCAAGACAGCACTTTCCAGCCGTGGGACTTGTCTTACTATTCACAACAGCTCAAATTAAAGAAATACAACCTCGACCCCGAGATGCTGCGTCCCTACCTCGAACTCAACAACGTCATCAAAGGCGTTTTTGGGCTGGCGACACGACTTTATGGCATCAGTTTCAAGGAAAACCCCGAAATCCCAGTCTATCATCAAGACGTAAAACCCTACGAAGTGTTCGACAAAGACGGCAGCTTCCTGGCCGTGCTCTATGTCGACTTCCATCCCCGAAAAGGCAAGCGCGACGGGGCATGGATGACCGAATACCAGGGACAATGGATTGAAAAGGACGGCACCAACGTCCGCCCACACGTCTCGCTGGTGATGAACCTCAGCAAGCCGACCGAGGAAAAGCCTGCGCTGCTGCGGCTGGGCGAGGTCGAAACGTTTTTACACGAATTTGGGCACGCCCTGCACGGCATTTTCTCCAACGTGAGGTTTGAAAGTTTGTCAGGCACCAACGTCTGGTGGGACTTTGTCGAACTTCCCTCGCAATTTATGGAGAACTATGCCATCGAGAAAGAATTTTTACGCACCTTTGCCTTCCACTACCAAACAGGCGAGCCCATCCCCGACGAGCTCATCGACCGCATCCAGGCAAGCCGCAACTTCATGACAGGCTACCACTGCCTGCGCCAAGTGAGCTTCGGGCTTTTAGACCTGAGCTACTACACGCAAAAAGAGCAATTCGACGAAGACATCGTCACTTATGAGAAAGAAGCGTGGAAAGCGGCCGTCATCGGCAGGCAAAGGACGGACACCTGCATGACGACACAGTTCTCGCACATCATGTCGGGCGGGTATGCGGCAGGGTACTACAGCTACAAATGGGCAGAAGTGCTCGATGCCGACGCATTCGGCGTATTCAAGCAAAACGGGATTTTCGACACACAGACGGCCCAACGTTTCAGGGACAACATCCTCTCGCGCGGAGGCACGGAGCACCCGATGGAGCTTTACAAGAAATTCAAAGGAAACGAACCAACCATAGACGCACTACTACAACGAAATGGAATCAAAAAACAAACAACGGGAACTTGATGTCCGCTACCTGAGAATGGCACAGATTTGGGCGGAGAACAGCTATTGTGAGCGCAGAAAAGTCGGAGCCCTCGTGGTCAAAAACAAGATGATCATCAGCGACGGATACAACGGCACGCCCAGCGGATTCGAGAACGTGTGTGAGGACGAGCACAAGCTCACCAAGCCCTATGTCCTGCATGCCGAGGCAAATGCCATCACAAAGCTGGCCAGAAGCTCAAACAACAGCGACGGCGCCACGCTCTATGTCACTTCCTCCCCCTGCATCGAATGCGCCAAGCTCATCATCCAGGCAGGCATCAAGCGTGTGGTATACGGCGAGATATACCGTCTGGAAGACGGTTTAGACCTCCTGAAAAAAGCCAATATTGAAGTCAACCATATCAATCCAAATGAAAATGAGCAATAAAAACAATCGATACATGCCGGTGATGCTCGCCCTTTGCGTAGTCCTGGGCATTGCCATCGGCACTTTTTATGCGAACCACTCCTCCGGCAACCGGCTGAACATCATCAAATCGGGCAGCAGTCGGCTGAACAACCTGCTGAACATCATTGAAGACCAATACGTCGACAAAGTCAACATCGACTCGCTCGTAGACAAGGCCATCCCACAGATCTTATCAGAGCTGGACCCACACTCTATCTACATCAGCCCCAAAGACATGCAGCTGGCCGCCGACGACCTCAAAGGCTCGTTCTCGGGCGTAGGAATTGAGTTCAACATCCGCAAAGACACGCTACACGTGCAAAATGTCATCAGCAACGGGCCGGCAGAGCGCGCGGGCATCGTGGCAGGCGACAAGATCACCAGCGTCGACGACGAGCCTTTTGTCGGGAAGATTGTCACCAACGAGGAAGCCATGCACCGCCTGAAAGGCCCCAAAGACACGAAAGTGAAAATCGGCATCGTGAGGAACGGGCAGAAAAAGCCCCTATTTTTCACCATTACCCGAGGCGACATACCACAAAAAAGCATCAGTGCGACTTACATGATGGAGAACCGGACCGGATACATCCGCATCAAAAATTTCAGCGAGACGACGTACTCCGAACTGCTCATCGCACTGGCCGCCCTGAAACATCCCCTCGTCAGCAACCTTATCATCGACCTACGCGACAACTCCGGCGGCTACCTCGAGCCCGCCGTCCGCATTGCCAATGAGTTTTTGCCCAAAGACAAGCTCATAGTCTATACGGAGGGGCGCAAATCGGTAAGAGAAGACCACACCAGCGACGGGCACGGCAGCTACAAAAACATCCCACTCATCATTCTCATCAACGAAGGCTCTGCCTCTGCCGCCGAAATCGTTGCCGGTGCGATGCAAGACAACGACCGCGCCACCATCATCGGCAGGCGGTCTTTCGGGAAAGGACTTGTGCAGAAGCCCTTGCAATTCACCGACGGCTCCATGATTCGGCTCACCATTGCCAGGTATTACACCCCCTCAGGAAGATGCATTCAAAAGCCATACGTCGCCGGCGAAGGGAAAGACTATGAGATGGACCTCATCTCACGCTACCAACATGGCGAATTTTTCTCACAAGACAGCATCAAACACAACGGGCCACAATACCATACCAGCATCGGAAGAGTGGTCTACGGCGGCGGCGGCATCACGCCAGACATCTTCATCCCGGAAGACACTACGGCAGTGACATCCTATTACAGAAGCGCGAGCATGAGTGGCCAAATCATACAGTTTGCCTTCAACTACACGGACGAGAATAGGCAAAAGCTGAAGACCTACAAGACGATGGAAGAGCTTAACGACTACCTCATCAGGCAAAAAACAGTAGAGCTTTTTGTCAACTATGCTGAAAAAAACGGGTTGCCCAGACGAAACTTGATGATAAAAAAATCATACAAGCTTTTGCAAACCTACATCAACAGCCGAATCATCTACAACATTCTCGGAGAACAAGAGCTCAACCGTTATCTCAACGCCGACGACCCTGCCATCAAAAAGGCATTGGAAATATTCAAGGACAAGGCCGCCTTCCCCAAGATTCAGGAAAAAGACGGGGAAAATACCCGGCAAGTGGCATTAAAGGTGAACGGTGACATGCCAAGTTCATTAAGAAAACACTTGACCAGGTATGCGTGACGAACAGTTTCCCCCTCAATAGGCTTAACATCTCACAACTGGGCCGAGAAACGAGGCTAAAGAGAAGCCTATCGTGTTGAAAACCAGGAAGATGGATTCTTGGAAATGCGAAAAGGAAAGTGCGACAAAATGCTGTTGGCGCTGTGAAAAGTGTATTGAGGTGTGAAAAAAGTGTATTGAGAGGTCTCACTAGATTTTGTCAATATCCACATAGCCATTCATCACGGCATAGATGGTCAATGCTGACACGCTGCGCATGCCCAACTTGTCCATAATGTTCTTACGGTGCGTGATGACTGTCGTCATGCCGATGTTCAGCCGGTGCGCTATCTCTTTGTTGATGTAGCCTTTTACAATTAGCGACAATACCTCGATTTCCCGGTCCGAGAGTATTTTTTCCTGTACCATCGGCGGCAGGTTTCGCCCCTTGGCATGCGCATGCTGCTCCAGTATCAGGATCGACTTTACCAACTGCTCTTCAGACTGCCCGATGAAGAGCGTATGGAACTCTCCAATCCGCGCAGAGGCATCCGACGACATGCTCAGCACAATGGTCTTATTGCGTCTCGAGGAGAAAAATTGGCGATGTTCGAGCACGATGTTAGTTGCCACGAAAAAATGATAATAAGCCTCGAAATCGCTGCCCTGCAACTCCTCAAACGAGGCAAAAGTATGAATGGTCATCACCGGCATCACGTCTTGCAGAATCTGCTTCAGCCCTAATACAGCCAACGTATTAGGGTCTATGATTGCCACCGAAGGCCTTGCGGTATGAGGTAGTGAATGCGAAGTCATGTTGCAAAATTACGAAATAATGCTGACCCGACAAAGCTTTTGGGCATGATTAACGCTATTAAGCTCGTAAATTTGCGGACTTCTTGGCCAAAAACTACAGTTTGATGGAGGAAATGTCTATCAAATTGTTTACGATGGCATAGATGGTCAGCCCCGCGGTGCTTCGTATCTGCAGCTTTCGCACGATATTCCGGCGATGCGTGATGGCCGTATTGATGGAGATGAACAGATGGTCGGCAATTTCTTTGTTGCTCATGCCTTGCACAATGCAGACTATCACGTCTTTTTCCCTGTCGCTCAGCGTGTCCGTCGCCGTCTCTTGATGAATCATGTCCGAAATCTTTACAGACACGTCGTCCTGGCGATATTTTTTTTCCAAGTGCCGGATGGCAGGGATGAAGATCTTGTCTTCCACCTCCGCATGCAGCGAAAGCCATTCCTCATTGTTGTAAATGTCGTAAAGCGTTGCCGAGAGCTGATTGTTGTGCAGCCCATCGCTTGGCAGGTACTTGATGATAATGTTTTTGAGCTCCTTCAACTTCTGGTCGGTCTGCCCATGGTGCTTTGAGTAAGTTTCAATGTCATAGTCGCCCTGTGTCCGCCGATTAAGCAGCGCATCGACATAGGGGAACACGTTTTTCTCCTCATACTGCATGTGCAAACGGATTTGATGCGAATATTCATCATACAGCTTCATGATGAGCCGCGCCAGACTGTCGTTTTCATCAAGTGCTGCCTGCAATTCCTTCCTGATAAACGGGAGCTGGAAATCAAGATAATAGGCATGGCTGGCTTTGAGGTAGCGCATCAGGGTAGGTATGGACAAACGCTCCAGGTTCTCCGTCACCATTGACCCATTGATTGTAAAGTTCACCACAGCCAGAAAAGTAAACGTATCCACGTCTTGCTCCTCGCACACCTCGCGGACGCTCTTATCGCCAAACCCGAGATTAATGCCAAAGCTGCCCAGGCTCTGCAGCAGGCTGTAGTTGTCACGAATCAACGAAATCATCTTGTCGTCTGCCTCATATATTTTCTGATTTCTCATCTCTTAATATTTAAATTATGTATGCAAAATAATCAAAAAAAAACGACATCCCCAAATCATTATCCCGAACTTTACACTTATCAACCACAAAATCATCTTTTTTAGGTATTTTAAAATCATGTTTTTTAGGTATTTCAAAAACCTTCAATAATTATTACCTTTGCTGCCCAAAATTACCGTTACAAATTAGGAAACATCATGAAAAAACTTTTTTTATTCCTGCTTTTCTGGCAAGTATGCGGCTCTCTTCGGCTTTGGGCAACAGACCCGGATACGGTTGGCTACAGACATTTCAGGATAGGAGGCTATGGCGAAATGGTTGCCAACTTCCAAGACTATGGGCTAAATCGCTATGCCTTGCCTTCGGGGTCGTCAAAAATC
>ONQK01000137.1 GCA_900319895.1 uncultured Prevotella sp.
TGGATTGGTGCCGGTACGACTGTCATTCAAGGCGTAAGGATTGGGCGATGGTGTGTTGTCGGCGCGGGCAGTGTCGTGACCAAAGATATTCCCGACGGTTATCTTGCCGTGGGGAACCGTTGTAAGTTAATCAAGCAAATAAATCAAGATTTTTGTAATGGCAAATAAACGAATTTATCTCTGCCTAGCCCACATGAGCGAGGCGGGACTTGAACAAAAGTATATCAAAGAGGCCTTCGACACCAACTGGGTGGTGCCGCTGGGGCCGAATGTGAATGGGTTTGAGGCCGACTTGGAACAATTTGTCGGAGAAGACAAGCACGTTGTAGCGTTGTCGTCAGGAACCGCCGCCGTACATTTGGCACTGATTGCCTGCGGCGTGCAGGCGGGCGATGAGGTCATCGTGCAGAGTTTCACCTTCTGCGCCTCGTCGCACCCGATTACTTATCTTGGCGCGACACCTGTATTTATCGATTCTGAGGCGGAGACATGGAACATGGACCCCGAATTGATGGAAGTGGCCATCAAAGACCGCATTGCCAAGACGGGCAAGAAGCCTAAGGCCATTATTCCTGTCTATCTCTATGGTATGCCTGCAAAACTTGATGAGATCATGGAAATTGCCGATAAATACGGCATTCCTGTCATTGAAGACGCTGCTGAGGGTCTGGGCTCGTTGTATAAAGGCCAGGTTTGCGGTACGTTTGGCAAGTATGGCGTGTTGTCGTTCAACGGCAACAAGATGATCACCACCTCGGGCGGCGGCGCGCTGATTTGCCCTGATGAAGAGGCGAAGAGCAAGATCATGTGGTATGCCACCCAGGCGCGTGAGGCTTATCCGTATTATCAGCACGAGGCCATTGGCTACAACTACCGCATGTCGAACATCTGCGCGGGCATCGGGCGCGGCCAGATGACCGTTGTCAACGATCATGTGGCGCATCATCGGCATGTGGCGGACCTCTATCGGGAAGCCTTCAAGGACGTGAACGGCATTACTTTCCATGATGAGATGGATGGGATGACATCGAATTTCTGGCTGTCAACCATTGTCTTGGACGAAAATTTGCATGTGAGCGATGAGGAGACTGCCTATGCGGAAGCGGTTCAAGGTGCCGTGGGCGGTGCGGCTGGCGTTGTACATGCTGGCGGCGGTGTTCATACAGACTGTGAGCCCAACGACAACGTGGAGGCGCTGCGCAAAGTGTTGGACAAGGAGGGCGTCGAGGCGCGTCCGCTGTGGAAACCCATGCACAAGCAGCCGGTTTACAAGGATGCTCCGGCGTATGTGAATGGTGTGAGCGAGGCTTTGTTCAAGAAGGGGCTTTGCCTGCCCTCGGGGCCTTATGTCACGGATGAGGACGTCGCACGGATAGTGGCAGTCATCAAAGAAAACATATCTAAGAATTGAACATTTGGGGGCGGCAGGAATTGTCGTGCCCAATTTTAAGGCAGAATTGTAAAAACTATTTGGTTATGAGTAGATTGACAACATGGCTCAGAGAACTGTTGAACAAGTATTTCAGTAAAAACTCCCTCCCTTATTGGGGAGTGTTGATGATAGACAGCCTATTGTGTTATATTTCAGGTGTTTTTGTACTGTGGAGCGTCTATGGTTCCAAAGCATTGTTGAATTTCGAGGCCTTGTCGTTGACGATTTTGGTATACATGATCTATTGTCTCATCGGTTTCAGGATGTTCCATACTTATTCAGGCATTATCCGCTATTCCACATTCAGCGACTTGAAGAGGGTCGGCTATGCCATGCTAGTATCGTTCATCATAGCCTTTATCATGCATTACCCCATTTATTTCCTGCCGTTGGAGAAATACGCCCGACTGACAGGCAAGCGGATCATCTTGATGTATTTCATGGCCACGGTCATGATGTGGATTTTCCGAATAATCGTCAAAACGGTATATGAAATCGTCTTTTCTTCCAAAAATGGGACGCGGACGCTGATCTATGGCGTATTGGACGGTGGTGTCAGTCTTGCCAAGAGCATTCGGAACGACCGTGAGTCAAATTATATTTTGAAGGGCTTCATCTCTCCGGAAGCCATCAAGTCGGACAAGATATTGATGGGCGAGCGTGTGTATGCCGTGAATGAAGACCTGCCCCATGTGCTGGAAACCTTGAACATCCAGACAGTATTGGTGTCGCCATTGCGCAACGATTTGTTCCGCAATGACCAGACGTTGCAGAATTACTTGATTCAGGCAGGAGTGAAAATCTACATGGGCGCACAGCTTCAAGAGTGGGACGGCGACACATCGTATGCCCTGCATCAGTTGAAGCCCATCAGTATTGAAGACTTGCTGCCCCGCGACGAGATCAACGTGGACCTGGTCTCGGTAGGCAACATGCTGACAGGCAGGCGCATCCTCATCACGGGGTCGGCGGGCAGCATCGGCTCGGAACTGGTGCAGCAGATTGCAGCGTATTCTCCGACCGAGATGATATTGATCGACCAGGCAGAAACACCCCAGCATTCGCTGTTCCTGAACATTAAGGCCAAATGGCCTTTCCTGAACATACATGTCGTCTTGACCTCCATATTGAACCAGACGCGCATGGAGCACATCTTCAAGACCCATAGGCCGGACTATGTGTTCCATGCCGCGGCCTACAAGCATGTTCCGATGATGGAAAACAACCCGAGCGAGAGCATACAGAATAACATACACGGCACGAAAATCGTCGCTGACCTGAGTGTGAAATATAATGTGAAGAAATTTGTGATGATCTCAACCGACAAGGCCGTCAATCCGACCAATGTCATGGGCTGCTCGAAGCGTATTTGTGAAATCTACGTCCAAAGCTTGGACAAAGCGATAAAGGACGGCAAAGTGTTGGGGAATACCCAGTTTGTCACGACTCGTTTCGGAAATGTACTGGGCTCAAACGGCAGTGTCATACCGCTGTTCGAGAAGCAGATCCGAGAAGGCGGCCCCGTGACGGTGACCGACCCGAACATCATCCGCTATTTTATGCTCATCCCGGAGGCATGTAAATTGGTCCTTGAGGCTGGGACGCATGGCAGCGGAGGTGAGATTTTCGTGTTCGACATGGGGCAGCCGGTGAGAATCGCTGATTTGGCACAAAGAATGATTTCTTTGAGCAATGCCAAAGACGTGGAGATCGTGTACACAGGATTGAGAGAGGGCGAGAAGCTCTATGAAGAGGTGCTGAACGACCAAGAGACGACCGTGCCCTCGTTCCACGAGAAAATCCGCATAGCCATGGTGCGTGAATATGACTATCAAAAGGTGGAAGAGGATGTGGAAAAACTGTTGGACATCTCGGATTCGCTTGACGCCATGGCAATGGTGAGAAAAATGAAGGACATCGTACCAGAGTTCATCTCCAACAATTCGGTTTATGCAGAGCTTGATGCCAAGACTGTATCTTAAATGGCCTTATATTCGTGAATGATGAAAATTCGGGATTTATTTTTTCATTTTGTGCGCAGTGCACTTTGGCATAGACCGACGGATATAAAGGAATTGCCGACCGGAGTTTGCCTTCAATTGCTGCAGATGGCGCGCCAGCAAACCCTGCATGGGCTGATAGCCGATGTCATTCTCCGCGACAACATGAAGGTCGGACTACAAGGTGTGGCTCAAATCTTGCAGAGCCACCAGCAAGCACAAGCCAGCAATTTGAAATTAGACGAAAAGGTGGAGGAAGTCACCCGGCTGCTTAAAGCCGAAAACATCCGGTTTGTCATTGTAAAAGGGCAGGTGTTGAATCAATTTTACCCAAAGCCGGGCATCCGGGCCGCCGGTGACATTGATTTGTACTGCGTGGGGGATGATTTTGAAAAAGCCATCGCCTTTTTTAATCAATTCTGCGGCGAGGAGAAAGACAGCTCCGCATCTGTTGTGAAGGAAATCAATTATACCAAGGACGGTGTTGTCTATGAAGTGCATCGTTGGTTGAGCGACTTGTATGCGCCGTCACATCAGCGCTATTGGGACAGTTTGTTCCTTGATTGGGACAAGATGATCGACTTCGTGAAGATAGGGCAGCAGGAGGTGCCTACGCTCAATCCCACGCTCAATGCCCTTTATGTTTTTGTACATTTGTTCTACCATCAGTTGGTCTTAGGCGTTGGATTGCGCCAGTTTTGCGACTTGGCAGTGCTTTTACATCATGAGAAGCAGCGCATAGATGCCCTGCTTTTGCAGCGACATTTATGCCGGTTAGGCCTCTTGGACGCGTTTTGCACCATCGGCGCGGTGTTGGTACATCAGCTTGGCCTGCCTTCAGAAGATTTCCCCGTTGAGATAAAGCCTTGGCATCGGCGTTATGCGCAGCGCATCTTGGAAGATGTCTTCAAACGAGGGAATTTCGGGCATTACCACCGTAAAGTCCATGAGGCAGGCTGGCAGCACAGCCTGGAGACAGGTTGCGTCTCATTGAGTCATTTTTTCCGTTATTTCAGGCTTGCGCCCAAAGAGTTGCTGTGGTTCATACCTAAACAGACAGTTTCTTCGATTCGTGTGAATTGGAACAGCCATCAAAACCAGTGATATTGGGATAAAAAAGTGCCATGTCTTTGGGCTGGCATCAAGAAATCGGCTATCAGAAGTGTCCTGATAGCCGATTTCTTTTGTACTGTGTCCTTATGGAGTTAAAAGAATTTCCACCAAGGTCTTTTCTTGGGTTGTTTGTCATAAATGGAGCTTTTCATGCGTTCACGCAAGGTCTGCTCATAGCTCTTTCCTTCTGTAATCATTTGGTAAATTGTCCCCCAGTCGGGCAGGCCGCCGACATTTCGGTCGTCAATGAAGAGGTCTGCCTTCAATTTCCGCGAATAGTCGTTGCTCTTGCCTGTCTCTTCAGGATAATCGCTGTTGACAGCATAGAACTCAACTCCTCTGGCCCTGCACCATTCCACCGCTTCATCCAGGAGCTCTTTCTCCCGGACACTCCACAAGATAACCTGATGCTGTTGTTTGATCAGCATTTTCAGCGTTTCCGTGGCAAAAGGCAGTTCTTTACCTATCTTGGGATATTCGTGTGTGACGATTGTCCCGTCAAAATCAACAGCTATAACCATAGTTCTCGAAATTTTTGTTAAAGTTTTATGGAGTCATCGTTTTTGTTGCTGTAAGCACTGTTGCTGTAATTGCCATACCCATATCCGTAGCCGTATCCGTAGCCGCCTCCGTAGCGCCCGTATCTTCCATAGCCATAATAATAGCCGTATTTTTTCTTGGACATGTCAATGCCATTGAGGACAATGGCCATGTTGGGCAGTTTTTTCTCTTCATGCAGGTCGTTGATGAGCCTGAAGCTCGTCTTCTGCGTATAGTCGGCGCGGCACATGTAAATGGTTGCGTCCGAGACTCTGCCGATATGCAATGTGTCTGTAACCAATCCTACCGGAGCCGTGTCAATGAGCACATAGTCATATTTCTTGCGTAAAATGTCGAAAATCTTGTCCAGCGAATTCCGTGCCACGAGCTCGGTCGGGTTGGGTGGAATCGGGCCGGCCAATAGGATGTCCAGGTTTTTGTTGATGCCTGAGGGAAGGATTTGTTCCAGCAGGTCTTTTTCGTCAACTTCTTCGTGCGTCAGGAGGTTGGTGATGCCGTGTGTTGAGTTGTTGAGTTCAAATTGTTCGCTCAGTCGCGGTTTTCGGATGTCGAGACCGACGAGGACAACCTTTTTGTCCAATAGGGCGAAAGAGACGGCGAGGTTGGAGACGTTGAAAGTCTTGCCTTCTCCCGAGGTGGTGGAGGTGAACATCACGACGTTTTGGCCGTTTTTAAGCATGAATTGCAGGTTGGTACGCATGGAACGGAACACCTCTTCCATCTGGTTGTTCTTGTTTTCATGCACAACTATGCCGGCCTTGCTCTTTGCACTCTCGTTGGCGATGGCAACGTCTGCCAGGATGGGCAGACTGGTCAGTCTTTCCACATCGTTGCGCCCCTCGATTTTGTAGCGAAGCATTTGGATGAGGAACAGGATGACGATGGGGATGGCAAGCCCGGCGATGAGGCCGTAGAGCAATATCATGTCTTTGTTTGGGCTTATTTTCCCGCCGCCCTCGGGCCTGTCTATCAACTGCCCTTTGTCAGCCGTCGCAGCCAGTGATATGGAGTTCTCCTCACGTTTTTGCAGCAACATCATATACAGGGCTGAGCGGAGATTTTGCTGGCGGCCTATTCTCGTCAAGTTGCGCTCGTGCTCAGGTGCGAGCTGTGTCTCTGAGAAGAATTTTTTGTAACGCTGCATGGTTGCATTGTGCTGGATCTCCATGTTGATTTTTGCTTGCCTGATAGCGCGTTGAATGCCGTTTTTCAAGTCTGTCAGCTCTTCGGTCAGCCTTTGTACGGAAGGGCTTGACTCGGAAGCGCTGAGCAACAACTGGTTGCGATGCAGCACGGCATCATTGTATTTGGTAATCAGGCTCGTGGTCGGCGCATCTTGCAGTCCTACACCGGAGGGCAGCGACTGGAACCTGTTTTCTGGTTGGTTGATGTATTCATTGATGCTGTTGAGCAGCGCTATTTGCGTATAGCTGTTGGAGAGTTCCTCGTCATATCTGTTGACTGTGCTCAGCGCATTGCTGGCGTTCATGTTGTATTCTACGAGGTTATTGTATTTCTTGTAGCTCTCCAGCTCACCTTCGGTCTCGCTCAGCTCCGACGATATTTTTTCTATTCGGTCATTGATGAATTCTTCGGTTCGCAATGCAATGTAGTTCTTGTCTTCATTGGCCTGGCGATTATAGCAGATGGCCAGCTGTTCCAAATAGTCTTTGGCTAGCCTGACGTCTGAATGGTTGTAAAACAGTTGGATGATGGAGTTGCCTTTGGGGCTTGCCATGACTTTGAGCCCGTTTCTGTATTTGTATGCGGCGTTGTAGGGCGAGAGGACCTGCACTTCCATCTCGTCGCCCATCTTCATTGCATGTCCGCTGTTGCGACTGATGGTCAGCGTGCCCAATCTGGTCTTGATAGTACCCGGCAAACCCTCGAAAGTCTGATCGATTTTTCCCTTAGGGTAGCTTCCCTTGACGGTGTATCCTTTTTTGGTGCGTTCAATGACCAGGTTGATAGCACCGTTGAGCTTGTCGAGATGCTGCTCGTCGATGTCCACATTAACAGGTTGGTCTTTATAATATTGCATCGTTTTTACACGTCCTTCATAATTGTAGGTGGTGTAAAGTTTCAAGTCTTTTACAACGAGTGTTGCCATCGTATGTGAGCGCAGTATCTCCATCTCGTTGTCCAGCCCGCCCGCTTGCGAGATGATGCCGATGTTGAGTGCGCCTTTGTACCGGCTGTCTTGTCGTGACTCTCTTTCGATGAGCAATTTGGCATTGGCTTGGTAAATGGGGGTGGTGTAGCGCAGGTAGATGAGCGCAATGCCTACGCAAATGGCCAATGAAATGAGGAACCAATACCAGTTGATGATGATGATTCTTGTAATGGTATTGAAGTCGAAAGCAAAGAAATTGTTTTTCTTGTTATTGATGATGGTTTCAAAAATATTGTTCGTTTCCATTCTGGTTCTGTCTAAATTTTATAAATCGTGCTTATTTGTCTTTTACAATTTCTGTCAGGTATTGCCCGTATCCGTTTTTAATCATAGGCTTTGCCAATTCCAGCACCTGTTCTTTGGCAATCCAGCCGTTGTTGAAAGCAATCTCTTCCAGACATGCCACTTTGAGCCCTTGGCGTTTCTCAATGGCTTCGATGAAGTTGCTGGCTTCCATGAGGCTGTCGTGAGTTCCTGTGTCGAGCCAGGCAAATCCGCGCCTGAGCGTTTTGACTTTCAGGTTGTTTTGGGCAAGGTAGTGCTGATTGACGGTTGTTATTTCCAACTCTCCCCGTGCGCTGGGCTTGATGTTTTTGGCTATGTTGACCACGCTATTGGGGTAGAAGTAGAGTCCCACCACGGCATAGTTGCTCTTAGGGTGTTCTGGCTTTTCTTCTATGCTGAGGCAGTTCCCGTTTTTGTCGAACTCTGCCACGCCGTATCGCTCGGGGTCGTTGACGTAATAGCCGAAAACCGTCGCATTGCCGTTGACTTCAGCTTCCTTGATGCTTTCTCGTAGCAGTCCGGTGAAACCTGAGCCATAGAATATGTTGTCGCCCAGAACCAAGCAGGCGCAGTCGTCGCCGATGAACTTCTCACCGATAATGAATGCTTGCGCCAGGCCGTCGGGGCTGGGCTGCTCGGCATATTCGAATCTGACCCCCAGGTCGTGGCCGTCGCCCAAAAGCCGCTTGAAGCCGGGCAGGTCATGCGGGGTGGAGATGATGAGTATATCCTGGATTCCTGCCAGCATCAGTGCTGAGATAGGATAATAGATCATAGGTTTGTCAAAAATCGGGATCAACTGTTTGCTGATGCCTTTTGTAATAGGGTAGAGGCGTGTTCCGGAACCACCTGCTAATACAATACCTTTCATGTTTTTATTTTATTCGTGTAAATAAATGTCAATAATTTGGGCAAAGATACGAATAAAAGTTGAGACTGGGCTTATTTTCTGCCGAAAATATTTAGCTCGCATGCGAGGTTTGAAATCTTTGTCAAATTAAATTTGCAAAAATTTTCGTTTTTCATCCGTTTTTTGTAACTTTGCAAGTTGAAATTTATAAGGTGTTCAACATAAAAACATAGAATGTTAACGTAAAAACATAGAATTATAATGGGAATATTTTCAAAATTGTTTGGGCAAGGCCGGTCGCAGGAAATTGGAGGGATGGAAGACTATATGTCTTTGGTCCGTGTCTATTTCCAGGCTTCTTTGGCGGCGCGGCTGGGCATCACGAATTTGGCCATGTTGCCGGACTTGCGCATGTTCAAGGCCACTTTGCATGTACCCACATTGAACAATAAGCTCGGTTTGGGCGAGAAGAAGCATTGCCAGAAGATGTTGCAGGAACTTTATCATACGGATGATGGCTTTTTCGCTGAAATCGATGCGAGTATCAAGAAAAACTGCCGCTCCATCCAGGACGTCCAGCCTTATTTGGTGCAGTTCCAGGCATTTTCTCAAGACTTGATGATGCTCTTGGGCAATTTGATGAAATTCAAGTTGCGCATGCCGTCGTTTTTGAAGAAAGCGCTGTATGGGATGACCGAGAAGACGGTTAACGACATCTTCGACAAGAACGACTATAGCGACGCCAGTGTGATGAAGGCGGTGCTGGGCATCCGTCAGTACAACAAGCGGCTGAGCTTTTCGCGCAAATGGGTTACGGACTTTGTCTACCAAGTTATTCTTTTGGCCAAAAAAGAGCCGAAACCAGGCACGGCGGACAACAAATAGGGAGTGTGCTGAGCCAAACTGCGACAAAAAACAAGGTGAAAGTTTTGTCATTCGCTGGTTTTTTAGTACATTTGCGAACAAATTATAACTTATGACTGAAAACGAAGAAAAGTTGTTGCGCTTCTCGACCAACGTCCGTTCACTCATGCTAAGGTTCAAGGACATGCGTGAAGAAAACGTGCAGTTGAAAACTCGCTTGACAGAAAAAGACGCAATGATAGAACAGCTGAAAGGAGAACTGGCGCAGATGCAGCATAGTTATAATACGTTGAAGACGGCGAAGATGCTGGAAGTGGCCGACGGCGACCTGGAAGCCGCTCAAAAGCGTCTGGCAAAGCTGATCAGGAGCGTTGACAAATGTATAACGTTGCTGAATGAACAATAGTCAAGTAAAGGCAATTATGGCAGAACAGAAGACTGGAGAAAACAACAAGATAAGAATCACCCTCAATATTCAGGGCATGCAGATCCCGATGAATATCTCGAGGGAAAATGAAGTGCAGTTTAGGGAGGCAGCCAAGATCGTCAACGACCGCATCGGCGACTTTGCGACGAGATACCCGGAAATGGTGGACAAGAACCCGCTCTATCTGTATGCCATGGTTCTCATCGAGCGGACTGTAATCGCCATCGATTTGAAAGAACGCAATGATACGGCTCCATTTCTTGATGTTCTCGGCGGCTTGGCTTCTGAAATAGAAGAAGTGTTGAAAGAAAAACCAATTGAAGAGAAATAACGAGAATATTAATCAAAAAACATACAAAAAACA